>JAAEUB010000098.1 GCA_024227755.1 Paracoccaceae bacterium
ATCGGGAAAATTCGCGAGTTTCCCGCGCCGGTGATTGCCGCCATCGACGGCCCCTGCCTTGGGGGTGCATTTGATCTGGCGATCAGCTGCGATGTTCGTATTGCTTCCCGCAACGCTTTCTTCCAGTTGCCGGCTACTCGCCTCGGCCTGTTGTACAACCCACGGGCAATCCAGCGCATGCATCGCCTGTTGGGACGGGATGCGGTACTTCGCTTGCTGGTTACCGGCGACCGCTTCGACGCCGAAGCGGCACTGAGAATCGGTATTGTATCTTGCATCGTGGAAAAATCAGAAAGCCATGCAGCAGCACTGGCATATGGCCGTCAAGCCGCTTCCAATTCCCGATCCGCGGTCACTGACACCAAAAATTTGCTCAACGCCCTGGATAGCGGTACCTATGACGCAGCTTTCTGGCAACAAAAGCGACGGCTTCATTTATCCTCTGATGAACGTCATGCGGCGGTTACTAAAGCGAAAGCCCGGATGACGGGTAAATGACTTCCGGGGCGGGGATTTGGGCGGTGGTGCCGGTGAAGAGCTTCAACTTGGCAAAGACCCGGCTTGCCGATATTTTACAACCGGTAGAGCGGTATCGGCTGTCCCGCGCGATGATGACGGATGTATTGAGTGTTCTGCTGGCATCAAACCGGTTTGCCGGTACGGTCGTTGTCACCTCTGACGAGGAAGTCGCCGACACCGCAATAGCGGCAGGTGCCCGGGTGTTTCGAGAACCGGTAAATCAAGGGCCCGCGGTTGCGGTTACCACGGCTGCACAGTGGCTGGCCGGCAAAGGCTGCAAGGGTATCGCCGGAATCATGTCGGACCTGCCGGCAGTCAGCAAACCTGAAATCGATATGCTGCTAAGCGGTCACGGTGATTCCCCCGCAGTTACGCTGGCGCCATCACGGGACGGAACGGGCACCAATGCGGCGGTTTGCTCACCCCCGGATGTTATCGGGCTGAGCTTTGGCGCAAATAGCCTCGCCAACCATCTGCTGAGCGCAAGGCGTCGTGGTATCCAGCCAGGTATTATTAACCTCCCCGGGCTTGGGCTCGATCTGGATCAACCCGAGGACTTGCTGGATTTCATAAAGCGCGGCCCGAATACACACAGCTCTCGTTATCTGCGCAAACTGGGGATAGAAGAACGATGTTCGGCATCGGTTTCTACACTGGATTTTAATATTGACCGTTGGCAGAGTGGATAGGTTTGGGGGCAGTGGGAATCAATTATTCACATGTGATCGACCGGGGACGGGCTTCTGAAGAAGAGGTTATGTCATTGGTATCCGGTGATGTGCCGCAGTCTTTAATGGCAGCCGCCAGCGAGCTGCGAGACCGTGGGCACGACGATATCATTACTTATTCACGTAATGTTTTCATACCATTGACACATCTCTGCCGCAATGTTTGTCACTACTGTACATTCACCAGGCCACCGCGTTCAGGGCAGGCTGTATACATGAGCCCGGACGAGGTACTTGCTGTTGCCGAAGCCGGCGCAAAAGCCGGTTGCACCGAAGTATTGTTTACCCTCGGCGACAAGCCCGAATTGCGCTTTCAACCTGCGCGGAAGGAACTTGAGTACTACAATCATCCTTCGACAGTATCGTATCTGGTCGCGGTTGCCGAACGTGTTACGCGTGAAACCGGGCTACTGCCTCACGTTAATCCCGGCGTTGTAACCGCCGACGATCTGCGGGCATTGCGGCAGGTTTCGGCATCCCAGGGGCTGATGCTGGAAAGCTGTGCCGAACGACTTTGTCAAAAAGGCGGCCCGCACTACGGTTCGCCGGATAAGAATCCGCAATCTCGTTTACAGGCCATTGGGCTCGCCGGCGAACTGGCAGTGCCTTATACCACCGGCATTCTGGTCGGAATTGGTGAAACCCGTACGGAACGAATTGAGTCGCTACTGCGTTTGCGGGAACTGCATGATAGTTACGGCCATATACAGGAAATCATCATTCAGAACTTTCGCGCCAAGCCCGGCACGAAAATGTGTAAAGCACCGGAGCCATCCGTCGACGAGCAGCTTTGGACGATCGCAATAGCACGCCTGTTATTCGGCGGGAAAATGAATATCCAGGCACCACCAAACCTGCAACAGGGTAACCTCGGGCGCCTTATTGATGCCGGAA
>JAAEUB010000099.1 GCA_024227755.1 Paracoccaceae bacterium
CCTCTCTGGCGGCGGGGCAGTTATGGGCCAACGCTCCCTTAACCTCTATCCGGCCGGTGCCGAGGGCGCGCGAAGTCACAAGAGCCGTTGCCAGACCTGTCGAAAGTCTGATTGCGCGCGCTGATCTGGGCGGCAAGCTTGGCTATGTGGTGGCGGATGCACGCACGGGCAAGGTTTTGGAGACAAAAAATCCCCTTCTGCCGCTGCCACCTGCCTCGGTCGCCAAGGCGGTGACAGCCGCTTATGGTTTAGAGACGCTGGGGGCTGACTATCATTTTCGAACACGTCTGATTGCCACTGGCCCGCTGGAAGGCGGGCGGCTTAACGGGGATCTGGTACTGATTGGTGGTGGTGATCCGGTGATGGACACCAATGACCTTGCCGATATGGCACGTAGCCTGAAGGCTGCTGGAGTGAACGAAGTTACGGGCAAGTTCAAGGTGTTCGCGGGCGCATTGCCGTACCAAAGACAGATCGACAAAGAGCAACCGGATCATCTGGGCTATAACCCGTCAGTTTCCGGGGTGAACCTGAATTTCAACCGGGTGTATTTTCAGTGGAAAAGAGCGGCGTCAGGGTACAATGTGACCATGGACGCGCGGTCCGACAAATACCGCCCGGAAGTCGCCATTTCGCGCATGCAGGTGGTTGAGCGTGACATGCCGGTTTATACCTACCGCCAGGATGGGGATATTGACCATTGGACGGTGGCGCGCGGCGCGCTGGGCGATGCCGGATCGCGTTGGCTGCCGGTGCGCAGGCCTGATATTTACGCGGGCGAGGTTTTTCAGTCGCTGGCGCGCAGCCACGGTATACGCCTTTCACCTCCGGTTGAGGTCAACCGTTCGCCCGGTGGCACTGTTTTGGTCGAGCATCGTTCAGCATCCCTTAGTGCGATTACTAAGTTGATGCTGAAATACTCCACCAACCTGACTGCCGAGGTCATCGGTCTGACTGCAAGTTCAGCGCGCGGGCACTCCCCCCGATCCCTTTCTTCTTCGGCACGGATGATGAATTCCTGGATGAAGGAAAGCCTTGGCACCAAACACGCAAAGATGGCCGATCACAGTGGGCTGAGTGATGCTTCGCGCCTGTCAGCAATAGACATGGTCAAGGCTTTGGTGCAGACCGGATCGGGTGGTCAGTTGCATGGTCTGATGAAAGAGGTCGTGCCGGTTGACGAGGCTGGCCGCCAAAGCCCTAATGCGGCGCATTCCATCCGGGCCAAGACCGGAACCTTGAATTTCGTATCCTCGCTTGCAGGCTATGAAACGACGCAAAGTGGCAGACCTCTGGTCTTCGCCATTTTCACCGCCGACATGGAGCGGCGCGGCGCAATCAAACGCAGCGACCGCGAGCGCCCGGAAGGTGCCCGCGGCTGGTCAAGAAGCTCGCGATGGTTACAGCATCAGCTGCTCAACCGTTGGGCTGATCTTTACGATAGCTGAGCCCGGGGTTTCAGACGGTTATAACTGTCAGCGTCTTGATCTGCTTTGCTTCTGAAACTTGCCGGTTATCAGTCGCGTTTTGGTACATTGACGGCAATTTTACTGGCTGGCCGGGTTGTGCAGTTTTCAAACCAGCGCAGTACATTGGGAACATCATCCATTTCCAGAAGATCATGGGCGTCGTAATGCCCTTTGAGAACCCGGATCCACGGCCAGATGGCAATATCGGCAATGGTGTATTCGTCCCCCATGACAAATTCGCGCCCCTCAAGGCGGTCATCCAGCACGCCCAAGAGACGGATGGTTTCTTCTTTGTAGCGTTCAAAGGGACGTTTATCTTCAAAGTTTTTCCCGGCAAATGCGTGGAAAAAGCCAAACTGCCCCATCATCGGGCCAACGCCGCCCATTTGCCACATCAACCACTGCAGGGTCTCAATCCGTGTGGTGGGGTCATCCGAGAGGAATTTGCCGGTCTTTTCAGCCAGATAGATCAAGATCGCACCGGATTCCCACAATGGCAGAGGTTCGCCGCCCGGGCCATTCGGGTCGATAATGGCAGGGATCTTGTTGTTCGGATTAAGCGACAGAAACTCGGGCGTGAACTGGTCGTCATCGGTAAAATTAACCAGATGCGGTTCATAATCGAGGTTACATTCCTCAAGCATTGCCGAGACCTTGATGCCATTCGGAGTGGGAAGGGAATAAAGCTGGATCGCGTCCGCCTTGGTGGCGGGCCAGCGCTTGGTGATGTCAAATTGGTCGAGCATGGGCTTTCCTTGCCATTATTATAATTTTCACGGGTCTCTGAGCAAAAATGCAAATTTTCAGTCGTGAAAAAGGCATATTTACAAATCTTACCGCCCGGCTGGATGTCATATGGTCCGTGTCAGAGCGGTCTTCAAGGGAAGTCCTCCGACCGATATGGTAATTACCCGATTTGAGATCGGGCAAGCTGGCAATGCTTTTGTCGGGAAAACCGTCCCGGGCAGGTTTCTCATTGCCACAGGCATTCCCTGGACAATGAAGGGCTGAATTTCTCCATTGTAATATGATCGCGTTCACGCAATGGTGTGGCACAACACAAGTTGAAAGATGCCAGTTCAATGACACGCGACAAGCCCATTTTTACGGTTTCTCCTCCTCCGCCTCTCAAAAAGTAAGGCGACGGTCTGCGGGTGTATGCCTGTGATCAAGTGCCTTCTGTGAGAGCCCGGACAAACCACCGACCCGCCTTTCCCGGCGGGATTAGCAAGGTGGTCTTGCGGCTCATACCAATCTAAATTCCTGCCATGTCCCCGGTGCTTTTTGCGGATGAAATCTCTGCGTCGGAGTACGGTTACATCTGGCTTTTGAGAGGCCAACACCCATGTGCAAATTCACATACGCCGCTTTCGGAGTTCGCCCCATTTCCCCTCTGTTTATCCTGAGTTTATCCGCAACCCTGTTGATGATCGGGGTCGGTATGATCGTCGCCCTATTACCCCAAAAAGTTCATTCCGCCACCGGATCATTCGAAGCCGTCGGGATGGTCGCCAGCACATTTGCATTGGCATATCTGCTTGCCCAACTTCCGGTTGGTATCCTTGCCGACAGGTTCGGAGGCAAACTGTTCCTGGTCTTGGGGTATTTTATCTGCACCGTCGCCGGGTTTGTCTTCGTCTGGGCGGACACCGCTCCGATGATTATCTTGGACGGGCCATTCAGGGGCTCGGGGAAGCCCCGATCTGGGCGCTTGGACCGGCGCTGTTATCGTTAGCCTATCCTGAGGCCAAAGGGCGTGCGATCGGGATTTTTAACGCGTCGATCCATGGTGGGCTGATGCTTGGACCCTTGCTTGGATTGTTTGTCACTGCATCTGTAACCAGCTGGCTGCCTTTCGCGATTTTCGCCGCCCTGTGTTTTGGGGGGGGCATTCTGGTATTGCTTTTCCTTGATGTCAAACAAAGCCCGAGGCGTCACAAAAAACCTGTTAACGCTACACGAGAACCCATTGCGGTTCAGCCACAGAGGCAGACAATCATCATTCTTGCCGGGATTTTTCTGTACGGTGCCTGCTATGGGATATTCGTCAGCGTTTTACCGGTTTCCCTGACCGGGACACACGGATTTGGTGCAACATCAATCGCGGCCTTCTTTGTCGTATTTTATGCGGCAATCAGCCTGGCCCAGCTTTTTGCCGGTCCGGTTTCCGACCGGATCGGGCGGCGTGGTTTTATGATTTGGGGGATGCTGCTGACCTCGATTGGGATCGCGGTATTCC
>JAAEUB010000100.1 GCA_024227755.1 Paracoccaceae bacterium
AGCGTGACCGGCTGGAAGCGATGGTTGCGGACAGCAATCAGGAATGGCAAAAGGCCGACAGCGTTTATGAGATTGCCGTTGGCCTGACCACCAAGCCATCCTCGGTGCTGAATAACTGGGGTTATTCCAAACTGACACGCGGCGATTATCCCGGTGCCGAAACGCTGTTTAGCGAAGCACTGACCTTTGACCGCAATTTGTTCACCGCAAAAAACAACCTTGTTCTGGCCCGTGCGGCTCAGCGGCAATATGACATGCCGGTGATAACGATGACACAGGTTGAACGCGCCCAGCTTTTGCATACGGCCGCACTTTCAGCGATCAAACAGGGCGACGTTTCGATCGGCAAGGCGCTTTTAAAGGAAGCGATTGCCACCCATCCCCAACATTTCGAGGCCGCTGTGCGCGCCCTTAGCGCTTTGGAAGACAATGTGAGCAACGGATGAATCTGGACTTGACCGTGCAGGCGGCGTGGTGGTTTTTGCCACTCGTTACCCCTATCGCCATTTTTGTCGCCTGGAGCGACATGGCGTATATGAAAATTCCCAACAAGGCAGTTCTAGCCTTGATGTTGGTCTTTCTGGTGGTCGGTCTGGTGGCTCTGCCATGGGCTGTCTATCCTTGGCGGCTGGTGCATTTTGTGGTGGTGCTGGTGGTTGGCTTTTTGATGAACGCGGTGGGGCTTTTGGGTGCGGGTGACGCCAAGTTTGCCGCTGCGATGGCACCGTTCATCGCGCTCCCTGATATAACCCCCTTTCTCTACATTCTGGCCCCTGTGGTGCTGGCTGCTTTCATTACCCACCGGCTTGTTCGTCGCATGGCGGTCATTCGGGCGCGATTTCCTGATTGGGAAAGCTGGGAAAGACGTGATTTTCCCATGGGGCTGGCATTGGGGCCATCGCTGGTTTTTTACCTGCTGGCCGGGGTATTCTGGGGCAGCTAAGGCCAAGCTTGGTGACAACATCAAATTTGTAAAAAGCCCGTTTCAGGGGTCAGGAATTTACAAAAAGCCTTTTTTTAGACGGCGAAATTTGCAAATTTCACTCCAATTCGGTCATTTCTCGTACAATATGAACATCTCGTTGCGCCTGATTTCGACCAGTTCCACCCCGCTTTCAGATATCTCGGTCAGGATCATACCGCGCACGATGGTTGACATCGGGCAAAATGGGACGATCACATAATCCGCCGCCTCAAAACCCGGCAGGCCACCATAGTACCAAGGTGATCCACCAGGCAGTGGTTCAAAGGCCCCAAACAGCCAAAAGCTCGATAATAAATCGGCGGTGAATACGGTCTTTCCCTCGACCAGACCTGATGCCCTAAGGTCCGCCGACATGGAAGAAAACCACGCGATCACGCCCAGCTCAATATAACAGTTCGGCAAAGTTTCTTCTTGAAAAACAAAGACTTCATCCCGCATTTCCGGATCAGTAAAAGCCTCAAAGGGCGTCCCTGCCCCATCCAGTGCCACGCGGGCATCGACCCGTTTGGCGCGTACGCGTCTGGTTTGTAAATCCTCGTGTACGCCTGAGCCTTGCAAAAGTGGTACATGCTTTTCAGGGTCAATACGCATATGCCGAAACGGCGAATATGCAAGATTGATAAAGCTGGGGGAGGCCATGGCCAACGCGCCAATTGCCGTCCATGTTACCGCCTTTTGCAGATCCCATCCCAACCCGTTGCGAATGTCGTGATTTGGCGCAATCACAAGAAGCATCACCCCAAAAAGCCCCAGCCACTGCGGGTCGTTCCCAGAGTTCTGAAAGGTCACATAGAAGAACCCCGGAGCCAGCAAAAGAAGCATTAACCCTTCCAGTCCGCGCCCAGCCTGTCGCAGGAAAATAACTCCTGCAATCAATAAGATAGAGCCACCCATATAGGCAGGGGAACCGATGACACCGATCAGCGGCAAGCTGGGCTGCGGGCGCACCTGGCTGGCCGAAACGGTCATCAGATCACCGAAATACGCCACCCAGAAACCCGTACCACCAGCCAGTGTCACCAGCGCCATCACCATCAGACCCGACAAAACCGCCCAGATCGTCGTCATCCCCGCCTTGCGCCCGATCAGCCCGACCAGCACAGGTGCTGCAAAACCGGCAAAATACGTCACCTTGATCAACGCCATCACTGCCATACCCAATCCCAAAACCACCCCATCCGCAAACGGATGAGGTTTGTCTTCATTTGGCAGGAAAATGGTCGCGATCACCAAAAATGCCGCGGCCCAAGCCCAGCGGTTATAATGCATCGAAACTGACACCGCGCTGTCTTCTTCGCCATGCACCAGGGCAAGGATCAAGACCAGTACCGCGGCCCCAAAAATGTAGGCTGTAACCCCCTTGAAGCGACTAAAAGACACCCACCAAATTGCTGGCAAAAACACAATAGCAACAAGTAGTTGCGAATATAGGAAGGCGTGGCCCACCCCAAAGCCAGCTTTCAGAAAAGCGACGATCGGCAGGAAGGCGAAAAGGCCAATTGGTGTGACAAAATCGAGATGCGGCCAGTCCCCTTGCGCCATGCGCAACACCATCTGCAACAGGTGCAGTGTATCACCCTCGTGCTTGCCAATGAAGAAACCGCCTTTACTCATCGCGGCACCCGCAAGGACAGCGGTAACCAGCACCAAAAAGCCCGTTAAAATCGCTTTGTTCACCCGATCCATACCCGTCCCCCGTTAACTTTTTACCAAGTCTAACGCCGCTCAATTGCCGATGCAAAAGACCATTCGCAGTTTTTGTTGTCGAAACCACCCGTTGCGGTTAGAATCGCCTTAAAATAGACAAAAAAAACGAGCAGTCAGATAAAATGAATATGCAGACCTCAGGCGTTATGGCGCCACCCCCGGCGCGCGACATGGCCGATACCGGGCTGAACGTTGTCATGATGCGTGACATCATGCTCAAAACCATGTTCCGCACCAACAAGGAAGAAATCAGCGAACTTGTACGCGTCCTTTGCCTGCCCTCACGAGTGGTTCAGGAGCTTATTGACGCCGCCCGCGATCAGGGATTGGTTGAGGCGACCGGGACCCTGCATGCGGGCTCCAGCGGCGAAATGGGGTTTCGTCTGACTGATGGCGGCAAGGCCCGTGCGCTGGATGCTCTTAGCCAGTCGGAATACTACGGTGCCATGCCGGTCCCGATGGAGGTCTACGCCAAACAGGTCAAGCGCCAGTCAATCCGCAACATCCAGATGACGCGCAACCAGTTGACCGGTGCCATGGGGCATCTCGTTTTGCCTGATGAGCTTCTGGATCACCTTGGCCCGGCCGTCGGGTCGGGGCGCTCAATCTTGATGTACGGACCACCGGGTAACGGTAAATCGTCTATTTCCAATGGTATACGCGACGCATTGGGCGACAAAATCTATGTGCCGCGGGCAATCGAGTATGCCGGGCAAGTAATCACAGTCTATGACCCGATCGTGCATTCGGCCGCAGAAGAACAGGTCGATGACCCTGACTCGTTACGTCGCACCTCGAACCGGTATGACCTTCGCTATGTACTGTGTGAGCGGCCAACAGTGATCACCGGTGGTGAGTTGACGATCGACATGCTCAACCTGGTCTACAACGCCACTTCGCGGACCTATCAGGCACCGCTGCAACTGAAATCTACTGGCGGCGTATTCATCGTCGACGACCTTGGACGCCAAGCCGAACCGCCACAGGCATTGATCAACCGATGGATCGTGCCGCTTGAGGAAAACAAAGATATCCTCGCCCTGCAATCGGGTGAAAAATTCGAAGTGCCGTTTGACACATTGGTCATTTTTTCAACCAACTTTCATCCAAACGAAATCTTCGACAAAGCGGCCCTGCGCCGGATTTTCTTCAAAATTAAAATTGACGGACCCTCTCAGGAGGATTTCCTAAAGATTTTTGCCATGGTAGCGCGTAAGAAAAATATCGCGCTTGATGAAGCAACTTTGGTTCATCTACTCAAGAAGAAATACCCGACCATTGATAACATCTATGCCAACTACCAGCCGATTTTCCTTATAGATCAGATGCTTGCAATATGTGACTTCGAGGGTATTCAACCACAGATGACGCCCGAACTAATAGACCGTGCCTGGGCCAACATGTTTGTGCGCGAGGAACATATCGAACACTGACAAAGCCTTCAGACCGGGGTAAAATGGCCTGCATGACCGCCCTGCCCGCCCTTTTTCAAAGCTGGTTTGCTGAACGCGACTGGCAACCGCATCCGCATCAGCTGGAAGTCCTGAACCGCGCTGACAGCTCCGCGATAATGCTGATTGCCCCGACGGGCGGCGGCAAGACGCTTGCAGGATTCCTACCTTCTTTTGTTGATTTAGGGGAAAGTCCCGCCCCAGGCTTGCACACTTTATACATTTCACCGTTGAAAGCCCTGGCTGCGGACATGCGCCGCAACCTTGGCAAACCAATCAACGACATGGGTTTGGCGATCCGGGTCGAGGACCGTTCAGGCGATACCAGCCAGACCCGCAAGAAGGCCCAACGTGCCGATCCCCCACATATCCTGTTAACCACGCCCGAAAGTCTGGCCCTGTTGCTCAGTTACGAGGACGCGCCGCGGATATTCGCCAGCCTCAAACGCGTTGTTGTGGATGAATTGCATGCCCTGGCCGAAAGCAAACGGGGCGACCAGCTGATGCTCGGCCTGACGCGTCTTATGGCCCTTGCGCCGGACCTGAAACTGATCGGTCTTTCTGCCACGGTTGAGGACCCGCCAGCGCTGGCGCATTACCTGCACCATGAAACAGAAATCCTGATTGCCGATCCCGGACCCGATCCCAAAATAGCCATGCTTACCACCGACACACCTCCGCCGTGGTCGGGGGGTGGTGGTCGCTATGCGATCCCCGAGGTTCTGGCCGCGGTGAAAGCGCACAAAACCACTTTGATATTCCACAACACACGTGCCCAGGCCGAGATCTTTTTTCACCATTTATGGCTGGCCAACGAAGAATTGCTTCCTATCGGTATCCATCATGGATCACTCAGCCGCGAGGCGCGGGGCAAGGTTGAACAGGCCATGGTTGGCGGCGAACTTAAGGCGGTTGTCTGCACCGGAAGCCTGGACCTCGGCCTTGATTGGGGCGACGTCGATCTTGTCATTCAGGTCGGTGCACCAAAGAATGTCAAACGTCTGGTGCAACGTATCGGACGGGCCAATCACCAGTATAATGCGCCTTCCAAAGCACTGTTATTGCCCGCAAATCGGTGGGAGATCATTGAGTGTCAGGCGGCAATAGAGGCAGCCCTTGCCCACGATCTTGACGGTGATCCACCTGGCCCGGGACCGCGCGATGTCCTTTGCCAGCACATCCTGATCCGCGCCTGCTCAGGGCCCTTTCAGGCCGACAAGCTTTACCGCGAGGTCAGAAATGCTGGTGCCTATGCAAAGCTGACCCGGTCTGAATTTGACGAATGCCTCAACTTTGTTGCCACAGGTGGTTATGCGCTCAGGGCCTATGACCGCTGGCAGCGGCTGCGCCAGTGCCCGGACGGTAACTGGCAACTTCGCGACCCTCGTGCAGCCCGGATGATACGCATGAATATAGGCACCATACAGGACACTGATACATTGAAAGTGCGCATGAAAGGACGCGGCGGCAAAGCCTTGGGCGAGGTTGAGGAGGGTTTTGCCGCCAGCCTTGTACCCGGTGATACTTTCCTGATGGGTGGTCAGATTGTACGCTTTGAAGCCCTGCGCGAAATGGTGGTGCAGGTAAGCCGCGACCGTGGCCGCCGCCCGAAAATCGCTGTCTTCATGGGCACCAAATTCTCAACCTCGACCCAGCTTTCGGCGCGTATTCTCAAGCTGATCCACCGTGACGATCTGTCTGCCCTGCCATCCCATACGCGCGAATGGATCACCCTGCAAAATACCGTCTCGCGCCTGCCGCGCACCGGACGTTTGCTTTTTGAAAGCTTCCCCCATGAAGGCCGGGCACATAGCTGCATTTACGGGTTTGCCGGACGGGGCGCGATGCAGACCCTTGGCCTTATGCTAACAAGGCGGATGGAGAGTGCCGGGTTGGGACCATTGGGATTTGTTGCCACCGATTATGCCACGTTGATCTGGTCGCTAACAGAAGTCACTGATGTTGACACCCTTCTTGATCCAGATGGCTTAAGCGAGGGTCTGGACGGGTGGTTGGCGGAAAATGCCCTGATGAAGCGCAGCTTTCGTGCCAGCGCCACCATCGCCGGGCTAATCCAACGCAACCTGCCGGGCCAGCGCAGCACGGGGCGTCAGGCGACATTCAGTTCAGACATCCTTTATGATACGCTTAGGAGATATGACCCAGATCATCTGCTTCTGACGATAACGCGTGAAGAGGCACTGCGAGGGTTAATCGGGTTTGACCGGGTCGAAAACCTTTTGAGGCGCTCAACGGGCCGGATAGACCATGTCAGGCTGGACCATGTCACACCATTTGCAGCGCCCTTGTTTCTGGAGGTTGGCAAAGTGCCACTTGATGGCGCGGGGGCCGAAACCTTAATGGCGAATGAGGCGGCAAAACTAATGGAGGCGGCCGGTCTGTCATAGGCAGGTCTGATCTTTGAAAGAAAACACGGTTGGAACAAAAAATGAATGGATACGAGTTCATCTTTGCCGGTGCGCGGCTGACCATGTTGCCCAGCGGGGCGCTTTGGTGGGGCGAGGCTAAAATGCTTACAGTTTCAGACCTGCATCTGGGCAAATCCGAGCGTATGGCGCGCCGTGGCGGTGCGATGCTGCCGCCTTATGAGATACGCGATACACTCACCCGTTTAGAACGTGACATTTCCACATCGGGCGCTGAAACCATAGTCTGCCTTGGCGACAGCTTTGACGATTTGGACGCGGCTGAGAACATGCATGAAACCGATGCATTGTGGCTGACGCGCCTGATGGCCGGGCGGCGCTGGGTCTGGATTGAGGGAAACCACGACCCTGGCCCGGTTGAGTTTGGTGGCACCCATTTGGCCGAACTTTATGCACCACCGCTAAACTTTCGCCACATCGCCAGACCGGGTGCCGCGGCGGAGATTTCCGGGCATTATCACCCTAAAGCAAGTCTTTCACTACGGGGTCGCAGCATCAGCCGTCGCTGTCTGTTATATGATGCTGACCGGGTAATCCTGCCTGCTTACGGCACCTATACGGGCGGACTACGCAGCGACCATGTTGTACTTGAAGGGCTTATGCGGCTCGAAACCATTGCTGTGCTGACCGGACCGGACCCGCAGCCAATTCCAATGCCGCGATCTTTAAAGTAATCCGCGTGCCCTGACGTTATCAGCATATTTTTGGCTGACAGGCACTGTGGCTCCATCGCGTAAAAGCAGATATGGGCGGTTATCTTCCATGCCGTTACCGGTGACAGCCGAAACTGTCACCCAATGCGACCGGTGGACAGACAGGCCTTCGATACCCTCCATTTCTGCAATTGCATCCTTCAGACGCAAGCGTATCTGACACAGGCCAAACTCAGTACGTACCTCAACCTGGTGATCGCGGCCACATATGTGCAGAATGTCGCCCCTAATATGCGCAGGCAAGCGTTCTGATAGACGTGGCTCCACAGGTTTGACCCGCTCGACAATTTCTGCACTCACAGCACGGGTAATATAGTACCGCATCAGATCAACAAATAGCACCAGAAGAAATATCAGGACGGACAACCGCGCGTCCGGTCGGTACCCGTTAAAATTCGGGTCGATAAAAAAATGGCTAAATACAATAATCAGTGGGGTCAAAAGCATCGCAATTGCGAGGGCAACCAATACGCTTATCCATGCGTATTTCAATCTGGGGAAAAAACTTAGAAAAAGCACCCTTGCTGCTAGCACCAAAAGGATCGATGTGCCGACGATTACCGACCAGTACATAATTCGAACCGGAAAGTTGAATTCTGAAAAAGTGCCAAACGGCCCGGTTAAACCGGCAAACACAGAAATGCCCAGCCACATTACAAATCGCAGTGGAGACAACAAAGCAACCAAAAACTCAGACCACAACTTGCTCATTCTTCGCAGATTCCTTTCTCATCTCGAGTTGGAATAGGAGGTTTATTTCATTTTTTCAACCAACAGGAATTCTTTCGGGCGCTGTCGGCGCTTGAAAACCAGTGCCATCACGCAGGCGTGAACGCCACGCCGAAGTTTCGCCGGGCAAATCCAACTCGGAACGGGCTTGGCTGCACCAAAAATATCGGCCAAACTGCACACAAAAGCGGAGGAAAATAATGTCAGATCGCGTCCTGATTTCTGAGAACGACAACGTAGCTACGGTAAGCCTGAACCGGCCGGACAAGATGAATGCACTGGATCTGGAACTGATCGAGGCATTGGTAGCCGAGGGCAGTAAACTGGCATTGCGAAAGGACATTCGGGCTGTGATCCTGACCGGGGTCGGCGGGGTGTTTTGCGCTGGGCTTGATACCGCAGCCATGCCCAAGATAGCCGCGTTTGCCGCAAAAAGCGGCGGCATAATGCAACGTACGCACGGGACTTCCAACCTGTTTCAGGCCACCAGCACCGTTTGGTCCAGCCTGCCCATGCCAGTAATTGCTGCGGTCGAAGGATATGCCTTTGGTGGCGGTTTTCAGATCATGTTAGGGGCGGATATCCGGATTGCAGCACCTGATACCAGGCTTTCGATCATGGAGGCGAAATGGGGGCTTGTGCCCGATATGGGCGGTATGGTGGCAATGCACCGGCTGGCGCGTGCAGACATAATTCGTCGCCTTACTTACACGGCGGAAGTTTTCAGCGCCGACGACGCCCTGAACTGGGGCTTTGTGACCGAACTAGCCGCCGATCCGTTGGCCCGCGCCACCGAACTGGCGCAAGCCATTGCCAGCCGCTCACCTGATGCTGTGCGGGCAGGCAAGGCGCTTATCAATGAAACCGCATCACAGGACGAGGCCGAGGCCCTGCTGGCCGAAAGCCGAGCACAAGAAGCCCTTATCGGCAGCCCCAATCAAATGGAGGCAGTCATGGCGGGCTTTCAAAAACGCCCGCCAAATTTTAAAGATTAAGCAGTCAGGCCTTCAGGTTCTGGCAATCCGGCGGCGCGGCAACAGGCAGTGACGGTGTTTGCCAGCAATACTGCGATGGTCATCGGTCCGACCCCCCCCGGAACCGGAGTAATGGCCCCGGCCACCGCACTGGCGGTGGCGAAATCAACGTCCCCCACCAGCCGGGTTTTGCCTTCACCACGCTCGGGCGCATCCAGCCGGTTGATGCCTACATCAATTACCGTCGCGCCGGGTTTGATCCAGTCGCCTGGCACCATTTCTGGTCGGCCTACGGCAGCCACCACAATATCGGCGCGGCGCACGACATCAGGCAGATCCTTCGTGCGGCTGTGGGCGATGGTCACCGTGCAGCTATCGCCCAGCAAAAGTTGTGCCATAGGCTTACCAACGATGTTTGAGCGCCCGATCACCACAGCATCCAAGCCCGACAGCGATCCATGATGATCACGTAACATCATCAGGCAACCCAGTGGCGTGCAAGGCACCATGCTTTTCTGCCCGGTGGCCAGAAGACCCACATTCGAGATGTGAAACCCGTCCACGTCCTTGGCCGGATCAATCGAGTTGATAACCAGATCTTCGTTCAGATGTCCCGGCAGCGGCAATTGAACGAGGATCCCGTGCACATCGGCATCATTGTTTAGGCGCTCGATCAGCGCCAGCAAATCTGCCTCGGATGTGTCAATATCCAGCTTATGCTCATAGGAATTCATGCCGACTTCGACCGTCTGTTTTCCCTTTGAGCGTACATAGACCTGGCTTGCCGGATCTTCACCAACCAAAACTACCGCCAGACCTGGCTTGATCCCATGATCAGCCATCAGGCGCGCAACATGCTCGCCCACCTTGCCGCGAACAACGGCTGCGAAAGCCTTACCATCAATAATGTCAGCGCCCATGAAACCCATTTCCTCTTGCCATAAATATTCCTGCAGCAGGTCAGTCGCCGGACCGGGCTTGATGCCCGAACTGGCGACCCCCCGCTTAGAACAAGCCTTCTACTTCGCCGGCGTCGTTTAAGCCAATACCCAAAGCCGCTGGTTTGCGCGGCAGACCCGGCATGGTCATGATCTGCCCACAGATCACCACAACGAAACCAGCACCGGCCGACAGGCGTACCTCGCGGACCGGCACGGAATGACCCGAAGGCGCGCCGCGCAGGTTAGGGTCGGTCGAGAAAGAATACTGCGTTTTCGCCATACAAACCGGCAAATGGCCATACCCGGCCTCTTCCCATGCTCGCAATTGATCGCGTATCTTCTTGTCGGCCATAACCTCATCAGCGTGGTAGATACGCTTGGCTACTACCTCGATTTTTTCGAAAAGGCTAAGGTCATCGCGGTAAAGGGGGGCAAACTGAGCCACCTGCGCATCGGCAATTTCAGCAACGCGTTTCGCCAACTCCTCGGTGCCCTCGCCGCCAAGCTCCCAATGGCGGCACAGAATTGCCTCGGCCCCTTCGGCGGCAGCTGCATCGCGGATAACCGCAACTTCGGCATCGGTGTCGGTGACGAAGTGGTTGATCGCCACCAATACCGGCACACCGAAGGCTTTAAGGTTGGAGATATGGCGCGCCAGATTGGGGCAGCCATCAGCCACCGCGGCCACGTTTTCGCCAGCCAGTTCAGCCTTGGACAGGCCACCGTTCATCTTCATAGCCCGCACCGTGGCCACCAAAACTACAACATCGGGCGCAAGACCTGCCTTGCGGCATTTGATGTTCATAAATTTCTCGGCGCCAAGGTCAGCACCAAAACCAGCCTCGGTGACCACATAATCTGCCAGCTTCAACGCGGCTTTTGTCGAAGTGACCGAATTGCAGCCATGGGCGATATTGGCAAATGGGCCCCCGTGGACAAAGGCCGGGTTGTTTTCCAAAGTCTGAACCAGATTGGGCAGCATTGCATCGCGCAGCAGCACCGTCATCGCCCCATCTGCGCCAATGTCACGGGCGTAAATGGCTTTGCGATCACGGGTATAGGCAACGATGATGTCGCCCAGGCGTTTTTGCAGGTCGCCCAGATCAGTTGCAAGGCACAAGATCGCCATAACCTCAGAGGCCACGGTGATGTCAAAGCCGGTTTGGCGGGCAAATCCGTTCGCAACTCCACCAAGGCTGATCACAGTATCGCGAAGGGCGCGGTCATTCATGTCCATGACCCGTTTCCAAACGATCCGGCGCTCATCAATCTCCAGTTCATTGCCCCAATAGATGTGGTTATCAATCATCGCTGTCAGCAGGTTGTGGGCGCTGGTAATGGCGTGAAAATCACCGGTAAAATGCAGGTTCATTTCTTCCATCGGCACCACTTGCGCGTACCCGCCACCTGCCGCCCCGCCCTTCATGCCAAAACACGGGCCAAGGCTGGCCTCGCGGATGCATACGGCGGTTTGCTTGCCGATCCGGTTCATACCGTCAGCAAGGCCTACGGTAGTTGTGGTTTTACCTTCACCCGCCGGAGTGGGCGTAATTGCGGTGACCAAAATCAGTCTGCCGTCCTCGCGATCCGAAAGCGAGTTGAGGAAGTCCTGACTGACCTTGGCCTTATCATGGCCATAAGGGACCAAATCGGCATCAGGAATACCCAGCTTCGCACCAATTTCCTGAATTGGCTTCTTGTTCGCCTCGCGGGCAATCTCGATATCGGTCTTATAGCTCATCTGGGCCTCCTGGCGCTCGTGCGACATGTTGTCGACGAACGTATACTGACTGATTCCAATCTGTACCGACTAGATTACGACATATTCTATGCTGAAAACGATTTACACGCAGCTAGCATCAGGGTGTCCAGCTTGGATGAGGTCAATCTCAAACCCCGATTGGCGACAAAAATCTTTCACCAGCCCCTTTTGAAATGACGGGCACACCATAACTTTCCACGGTTTATGGCGTTTCAGCCTGAAAGGCCCCTTGCGGATTCCAAGCAGGTTGATCGGGAACGAAAAGCGTCATTCGATTGCCCACCGCCAATGCCCCGGGCCGTTCCACCCAGGCCGTCACGCCGCGCAACCCCTTTGCCGCAAGCTTAAAGGCCGCACCTTTGCCCGGCATATCTTCTTCAATCACTTTTGCAGGCAGGTGGCAGGGGCGGTTTTCAACATCAATGGTCAGGGTGGTGCCGTTTGGTGCCTGCAAGCGCGACCCCGGCGGCAGATGGCTGAGATCCGCGATACCTTCCAGGACCATCCCAGCACTGATCCAGACAGGATCGACAGCGTCAACGCCCATTTTCTCAGCGATGATTGCCAATTCCTCGGCCGAAACAATGCTGATCTGGCGCGTATTTCTGATTTCAGTTCCACGTGGATAAAGGTCGACAACACGGCTGCATGAGGGTCGCGTCAAACCTGCACGGCTTTCGCCCTGAAAGCCATCAAAACCGACCTCAACTGCTTCAGCCGACTGATTTCGCAGGGTTTTACCCCGGTCCGCATTTATTCCCAGAAAGGTGATGCGGGCAATGTGATCTGTCTGACGCAAAGCAGGCATAGGGATCCCTTTTCGCCATAACCTGCCCGGAAATTTTAACACCGACAAGCCCGATCCTGACCGTGGCATCAGGAGTGCAACCCGGCCCCGTGTCTCATGAGGGCAAGTTCAGGACGAAAAAAACACGACGGAAGGGAAACAGCACGCTGCCGTCATCTTCGACCGGATAAGGTGTGGCCAGGGCGACGTCATAGGCCGTGGTGAACAACAGTTTTTCGGCCTCGTCCATCTTGTCCACAAAGGGCCGCATTCCGGTTGACTGGGTGAAATGGCGCACTGGGTGGCCAGCCTCAACTGCAGAAAGGCGCTGAAGATATTGGGTTTCCCAGACCTTCACATCGCCCAGTGGGGACAGCATTCGGGCATAATCTGCGGGTGGGGCGACCGGGGTTTGCCAGTTGCAAAACTCAAAGCGGTCCGGAAACATCTCCCATGCCAGCGACCTCAGCAATTTGTGCGAGGGCGCCATATACTGGCGCGGCATTTGCACGGCAAGGGTGCCACCCGGAGCGATGAAACAGGCAAGCCGGTTGAAAAGCTGTGGGTGATCGGGCAACCAATGACAAAGCGCATTTGAAAAGATCAGCGACGGTGGAGTGGTGGGTTGCCAGACCAGCGCATCAGCCTCGTACAACGCATCATAATCCTCGGCACCGGCGATTTTCAGCATGGCTGGCGAGTTATCAACACCGATCAGGAGGTGATCCGGGAAACGCAAGCGCAGCGCAACGGCAGCCGGACCATTGCCACAGCCAAGGTCAACCACATCACCTGCGGGCAGATCGTCCACCTGTGCCAGCAAGTCCATGGCAGGGCGCAAACGAAGACCCCGAAACCTGGCATAGGTTCCGGGGTCCCAGTCTTTCTCAGAAGTCACACTCACGCAGTGGGTTCCGGCTCCAGCCCGCCATCATCCTTGGGTTTTGCGCGCGGCTTGGTTTTGGGAACCGCCGTCACCGAGGGCGCGCTGCCTTCATCCGGTTTATCCTCATCATCCTCGTCCACATGCGGTGGCTCGCCGCGCATCACACGTTCAATTTCCTCGCCGGTAAGGGTTTCAAATTCCAAAAGCCCCTGCGCCAAACGCTCAAATTGTTCGTCGTTTTCGCTGATGATCTTAAAGGCGGCTTCATAGCCCTCATCAATGAAGCGCTTGACCTCATCTTCGATCATCTCTTTGGTACTGGCCGAAACCGAAAATCCTGCTGTGCGACCTGAATAGCCCTCGGCAGCCTCGGCATAATCGATATTGCCGACCTTATCAGACATGCCGTAACGCATGACCATCGAACGCGCCAAGGCGCTGGCCTGCTGGATGTCACCCACCGGGCCGGAGGAAACACTTGCGGCGCCGTATTTGTGGATCTCCGCAGCTTTCCCGGCCATGGTCATGGCGATGCGTTCTTCGGCTTCATCCTTGAACATCTGGAGCTTGTCCATCTCAGGCAAGCTCATCACCAGCCCAAGGGCAGCACCACGCGGAATGATCGTTGCCTTATAGACCGGGTCGCATTTCGGCAGTTTGATACCAACCAACGCGTGGCCAGCCTCGTGATAGGCAGTTTTTTCCTTTTGATCGTCGGTCAAAACCATCGAGCGGCGCTCTGGCCCCATCATCACCTTGTCTTTTGCGTGTTCGAAATCATCCATGACGACGAAACGCCGACCAAGGCGGGCCCCTGTCAGGGCAGCCTCGTTCACCAGATTGGCCAGATCAGCGCCGGAAAAACCCGGTGTGCCGCGCGCAATGATGCGAAGGTCCACATCCGGTCCAAGCGGAACCTTGCGGGCGTGCACCCCAAGAATTTTCTCACGACCTTTGATGTCGGGATTCGGCACCTGAATTTGACGGTCAAAACGACCCGGACGAAGCAGGGCCGGGTCCAGTACATCCTTGCGGTTGGTGGCCGCGATGATGATCACGCCTTCGTTGGCCTCAAAGCCGTCCATCTCGACCAAAAGTTGGTTCAGGGTCTGCTCACGCTCATCATTACCACCGCCATAACCGGCACCACGCGAGCGACCAACTGCGTCAATTTCGTCGATAAACACAATACAAGGCGCATTCTTTTTCGCCTGTTCGAACATGTCACGCACCCGAGATGCACCGACACCGACAAACATCTCAACGAAATCTGAGCCTGAGATGCTGAAAAATGGCACCCCGGCTTCACCGGCAATGGCGCGCGCCAGAAGGGTTTTACCAGTGCCCGGAGGGCCAACCAGCAAAGCACCCTTGGGGATCTGTCCGCCAAGCCGCGAGAACTTTTGCGGGTTGCGCAAAAACTCGACAATTTCTTCCAGCTCTTCCTTTGCCTCGTCGATCCCGGCGACATCGTCAAAGGTCATGCGCCCCTCACGTTCGGTCAGCATCTTGGCCTTGGACTTGCCAAAGCCCATCGCCCCGCCTTTGCCGCCGCCTTGCATGCGGTTCATCATGAAAAACCAGAACCCGATCAGTATGATCACCGGCAACAGCAAAGATAACAGCGAGAAGAAGCTTGACTGTTCTTGCGGTTCGGCCTCAACCGCAACGTGGTTTTCGATCAGCAAAGTTGAGACTTCGGCGTCACTTGGAATGATGGTGAAATAGTCATTGCCATCCGAGCCGCGATAGGTGACCTTTTCGCCGTCCATGCTGGCTTGCGCCACATCGCCACCCTGAACCGTCGCCACAAATTGTGAATAGCTTACCTCCTGCGTCGACATGGTCGACTGCCCGTTTGAAAACAGGTTGAACAAGGCCAGGATCAGCAAAAAAAGCACAATCCAAAAAGCGAAATTTCTCGCGTTACCCACGTTTATCTCCTTTGAATGGCGCATATCGACCGTTGATCGGCCAAAGTGCGCGAGTTGTCCTTAAAATAGGGATCAATCGGATTAGTTCAATGCAATAAAATGGATGCGAAAAAATCACCCTTTGGTGGGGCGATTTCCGCTGACCAGTCACTTGCCAGCCCGGCAAGTGGTGCGCCAACCAAAACTTCACCACGCCAAATGGCTGGTGAGGCCATCAGGGACATGCGTGGCAGCCCGGTTTCGCGCCAGTCCGGAACCTCGCATAACGCCTCTCCCAAGGCTCGTACTTGTATACCATCAGTCGGCCCAGTAATACGCCACCTGTTGTCCCAGACCTGTCCCGAAGCGCACATTTCATCCTTAACCGACTGATATTCGCGGGTAATTCTGATTTTTTCGTCCTTGGGCAAGATCAGGCAACCATGCAGGCTGCGCCTTTCGCCGGAACGAACTGCCCCCAAAGTCTCCACCAAAGCGTCATAGCGTGGCCGATATGGTGCCGATGCGATCCACATCAGAGCATGGGCAAACAACCGGTGCAATGTCTCTTGCGGCAGTTTTTTCATTCCGCTGGCGATTAGCACGTCACCAGATTGTGTCTCGCAAAGCTCGTGCGCGGCCTCGAATGTATATTGCTGCAACGCCTCACGCGCCAAGGTCATTTTTTCTGCCGTTCCGGCCAACCGCCCGGTATTCAGTCCCAAAGGTGCAAGTGCTTCCAGCGCCCGGCGCGCCTTTACGCGGTCAAAACGCTCATCGTCGTTTGAGGGGTCTTCGACCCACCTGGCCGATTTCGCCGTCAGATATTCGCGCAATTCCTGCCGACATACACCCATCAAAGGCCTCAGCCATCGGGTACCTTCCACCTGCCAGTCACGCCGCATCGCTGCCAGACCGTCAACTCCTGAACCACGCGCCAGCCGCATCAGGAATGTTTCGGCCTGATCGTCCTTCGTGTGGCCCAGTGCCACCGCATCCAATTGATTTTCGCGCGCCCAGCTAGTCAGAAGAGCGTAACGCGCGCGCCGGGCGGCGTTTTGCAAATTGCCCCGCCGATCCCAGTCTTCCCAATGTAAAATGTCATGTGAAAAGCCAAGCCCGGCGCAAATCTCGGCCACCATTTGTGCTTCATCCGCGGCCTCTGGCCTTAGCCCGTGATCTACAGTCGCGGCGGACAAACTGACATTGTTTGCCTTTGCCCAAGCGTGTGTCAGGTGCAACAAGGCCATGGAATCGCCGCCACCCGAGACCGCAATCCCAAGACGGGTCGGTTTTTCAGAGCCAAATGCACAGAACAAGAACTCCTCAAGGGCTGAATTCGGGTTCAATTGCAGCCCAGCGTCCGGCGTACAGCCTCGGCTTCTGCCACAACTGGCGACGTGGGAAAGCGTACCCCAACCTCGCCCAATGTTGCGCAAGCTTCAGAAGTCTGCCCCAGCTCGCCCAGCGCCTCGCCCAGTTTGAACAGGGCATCCGGCGCGCGCAAACCATCAGGCGAGCCGGAAAATGAGGTAAGATAGGCGCGTGCGGCGTCGGTAGTACGCCCCAAGCCCGACAGGGCTTCGCCCCGAAGGAAATGCGCCTGGCCACTTAAAGGCCCACCCGTGTACGTGTCTGTGAATGTCCCAAAACGGTTGACGGCATCCTCAAAATCTCCCTCGCCCAAAGCTGCGTAAGCGGCGTCAAAATCCGCCTGTTCACCCATCGCCATTTGGCCGGCATCGTCGGTGTTAGCCACCGCCGGGCCGGTCGGAGCCTCGCCGCCGCCAAGGGTCGTTGTCTGACCCAGCTGGCTAAGGTCACCGCCTTCTAACTCAACCAACCTGAACTCAAGATCACCGATCCGGTTGGTGCCGTCGCGCACGATCCGGTCAATGCGAAACTCAAGCTCTTCCGTGCGCCCGATGAGCCCGCTCAATGCGGTTTCGATGGCATCGACGCGGTCAAGGACGGACCCGCCTGCACCAGAACCACTTGCGGCACCAGTGGTCGACAATTCACGTTTGAGGTTCTGGATTTCGACATAAAGCAGGGAAAGCTCCTGACGGATATCGGCCAAGGTCTGGGTGCGGTCCTGCGCCATAGACGCGCCCGCACCAAAAGCCATCATGGCAAAGACAATTCCGGCCCAAAGTAGCCTTGTCATTCGTTTTCCTCCCCCACAGCGGTATGAGTTGACCTTTAGCTGGTCAGACCACCTGCCGAAATCACCGTTACTGCACGGCGGTTCTGGCTGTAACAAGCTTCATCCGAGCATATTTCGATCGGCCGTTCTTTGCCGTAGCTGACAGTGCGCAGCCGGTTTGGAGCAACACCGCGGTCTATCAGGTAATTGAGCACCGCAGAAGCACGACGCGCGCCAAGGGCCAGGTTGTATTCGCGTGTCCCCTGCTCATCCGCGTGACCTTCAATTATGGCGGTGAAGTCCGGGTTCTCCATCAACCAGGCGGCCTGCTTAACCAGAAGGTCGCGCGCATCAGCACCCAGCGTGGACTGATCCACCTCAAAGAGGACCCGGTCGCCAACGGTTTGTTGAAAATAGACCGGGCTGCTGGGATCTGCGGCAGATCCGGGGACGATTGCGCCCCCTGCCCCTGCACCACCCATATTGTCAAACCGACCTGGATTGGTACAGGCAGAAGCACCCAGCGCTAGTACCAGAAAGGCTACTTTAGTAATCTGTTTCATATTCCTGTCCTTGTTTTTTCTGTGTTTTTGTGTGCTCGTTTTTTTCATTCTAGCATTCACGCCCCATTTTGGAAACGTACCCTATTGCAGCGGCGACCAAGAGGGGTCAGAGGCTGCTCCCTGTGTGGTCACACGACGTAGGTTTCGCCCAGTAATATCAACCATATACAAAGCCGCCGCGCCGCTGGCGCCCTGACTTTCGCGGGTGAACATGATGACACGCCCGTTTGGCGACCATGTCGGACCCTCATCCAGAAAAGAAGCCGTCAGCAGGCGTTCTTCGCTGCCATCGGTGCGCATTACGCCAATATGAAAACGTCCGGCATTTTGCTTGGTGAAGGCGATCAGGTCGCCGCGCGGGGACCAGACCGGGGTATTGTAACGTCCGGCACCGTTGCTGATCCGCCTGGCCGCGCCACCATTTGCTGACATGACATAAAGCTGCGGCGTACCGGAGCGGTCCGAGGTAAAGACGATCTGACTGCCATCGGGCGAAAAGCTCGGACCGGTTTCAATCGACGGCGCACTTGTCAGCCGCTGGGCCCCGCCTCCGCCTACATTCATTCGGTAGATATCGGTGTTGCCGCCATTTTCCAGCGAAAACACTACCTCATTGCCGTCAGGACTAAAGCGTGGCGCGAAACTCATGTTGCCGTTTGGAGTTGGCAGTGCTGATCGGCCAACATTGGCAATCTCAAGCAGGAATATCTGAGGAAAGCCGGTTTCATAGGATGTGTAAAGCACGCGGTCGCCGGTTGGCGAGAAACGCGGCGAAAGCACCAGTGCCGAGCTATCGGTCAGGAATTGCAGGTTTGCGCCATCATAGTCCATGATCGCCAAACGCTTCTGGCGGGCGTTTTTGGGGCCGCTTTCGCTGACAAAAACCACGCGGCTATCAAAATAGGCACTTTCCCCGGTGATCCGGCTGTATACGGCATCTGCCACTTTGTGCGCCATGCGCCGCCATGAACCCGCCGAGCCTGCAAATTGCAGCCCCTCACCCAATTGGCCCTGGCTGAAAACGTCGAATACGCGGAATTTAACTGTTATCTTGCCGTTCGTTCCCACCGAAACCGCCCCGGTGATCAGTGCTTGTGCATTGATTGCCTTCCAATCGGCATATTGAACCGGACTGGAAAAGCTTGTGACCGTAGAAATGAAAGCCGATGACGGGATTTCCCTAAAAAGGCCCGTGCCAGCCAGGTCCGCCGCCACCACCCTGGCAATGCTTTGCGCCATTTCGCCCGCGCTGGCATTTTCCGCCTGAAAATTCGGCACCGCGAAAGGCAAAGGCTCGATCACCCCTTCGGTGATTTCGATCCTCAGCGGCTCAGATTGTGCGGGCGCGGCGAATGCCAACCCGGCCAGGGCCACCAATAACAGCTTTCTCGCCAGATTTAGGGTTTTATGCAAGCTCATTTGATCCTCATGTTCTCAGGATTAAAGGTCATTTCAATCTCCCGCCACTGCTCATATTTGGCACTCGGCAGATTATAGCCGGTCGCCCCACATCTGATTATCGCCCGGCGCGCAGTTTCATATGCGCGCCGCGCCGACGCCTCACTTCCACCTGAGAACGACACCATACGGATCGAGGCGATTTCAGGCCTGCCTTCCGGCGTCATCTCTACACCCACAACCACTGTGGTCCCCAAAGCTTCGGAAGACAAGGAGCCAACATTCCAACAATTCCCCACAGATACCTGCAAAGCGCGCATTTCGCCCTGACTTAGCGGTGGGCCAGAGGGGACCGGGGAAGGCTCTGTGGCCTCAGCCACCGCCGTTGCAACCGCGTCAGCCAGCGGGTCGGTGGCCGCAGCTGTCTCAGTTTCAGGTTCAGGGTCAGGTTCGGGCTCAGGGGTGGGCGCGGTCCTGTTTGGACGTGCATGCGGGCGCGCGGATGTGGCCGGGGCCAATTCGGCTGTTTCTGTAACCTCGGTGACAATCTCGGTGGTTGCGGCCTCAGGCGCTGTTGCCTGGGTTTCTGGCTGGGTCACGTCCCCGGCCTGATCCGGCGTAACCGGGTCGCGAACCACGGGTGCAACTTCAACCAGCGGCTCAGGCTCGGGTGCAGCCTCGGGTGCCACCCGGTCAATGTCTGCCGGAGCGACCTCTGGCGTGGTGGGCGCTGGTTCTGGTTCTGGTTCGGGCTCAGGTTCGGGCGCAGGCGGCTGAGGGCGCGCCGGTGCGTTGGTCGAGGTAGCTGGTGCAACGCTAACCGGTTCTGGCGCGCTGAGGGCTGCAAATTCTGCCTCGGACAAGATCGAAACCTGGGAAACCTGCAATAAATCCTCGTTATCCCGGGCCAGGAAGAGGCTGCCAAACAGCAACCACAGGATCAGCGCCGCATGCGCCAGACCCGAAATATATAGCCCGGTTTTCATGCCCTAGCCGCCGGACCCGTCAAGCGCAGGTCCACCGGTTTCCGTCACTAGTCCGATATTGCCAAACCCTGCCGCATTCAGCGCGCCGAGTATCTGGGCGAACTCATTATAAGGCACCACCCCGTCAGCGCGCAAAAACACTTTGTCGTCCTGACGCTCGGCTGCGATGGCGGTCAGGCGTGCTATCAATTCCTCGCGCGCCACTTCGGTTTTTTGCAGTACCACCCGACCGTCTGCGGTCAGGGTAATGGTCAGCGGCTCTTCTTCGACCGCTGGCAAAGCCCCGGCGGCGGTTTTGGGTAATTCCACCGGCACACCAACCGTCAGCAAGGGTGCGGCGACCATGAAGATGATTAATAGCACCAGCATCACATCAACGAATGGCGTGATGTTGATCTCGGCCATTACCCGGCGATGCTTGCCGCGCCTGCGCCCGCGTCGGCTTCGGCGTTCAGCGCCGCCCTGAACTGCACCGCCCATCTAGCTGTCCAACTGACGGCTGAGGATGGTGGCAAATTCGTCGGCAAATGCCTCCCATCCGGCGGTGATATTGTCACTGTCAACCGACAGCTTATTATAAAATATCAGCGCCGGGATCGCCGCCAACAGACCCAGACCAGTGGCCATCAAGGCCTCGGCAATGCCCGGTGCGACAACTGCCAGATTGGTGTTTTGTTGCTGGGCGATCTCAATGAACGCATTCATGATGCCCCAGACGGTGCCGAAAAGACCGACAAAAGGCGCGGTTGCGGCAACGGTGGCCAGAAAACTCAGGCCTTTGTTCAACCCCTCGGCCTCTTTAGCAATCGCCACATCCATTGATCGGTCAATGCGTGCCTGTGCGCCCGCGATCAACCCGCCATCTTCACGGTGGCTGCGGCGCCATTCCAGCATACCGGCGGCAAATACCTTTTGTGCCGCTCCCTTGGGTGCCGCTCCGATTTGCTCATAAAGCCCATCAAGCGGTTCGCCTGACCAGAAAGCCCGGTCAAACCACCCAGCCTCGGCCCGGGTTTTGCGGTAGCTGATCAGCTTGGTAAAAACGATTGCCCATGACCAGAAAGATGCCATGATCAGCAAGATCATCACCAGTTTCACCACCAATGTTGCGCGAAGAAAAAGCGCCAGGAAAGAAAAATCGATCTCCTGCGCCAAAGCGAGAGTTTGCGTGTCCATATGTCTGCCTCTGTACCGCCGCCTCTGTGGACAGCCTTATGGGGGTAAAACTAGAGTGTTTTCACGGGGAAAGCCAATAAAAGCGCGTCAGAGGCAACGTTTTGCCGGGTTTGTGAAGGCAATTGGCGGAAAATCGCTGTTAAACAAGGTCAATTCGGGGGCTGGAGCACTTCGATTTCTGCCGGGAGCCGCACCACCCGGCCTGCATCGTTCAAGCAGGCCACGGTGACCAGTGCTTCAAAAAGAGGCGCGCCGTCTTTCATTACCCTTTGCAGAAATACCATCCGGACCCCGGTCAGTTTCATTATCGAAGTTTCAACCACCAGATCATCCTCAAAGCGCGCAGGCACCAGATAATCCGCTTCAACCCGACGCACCACAAAAACCACGCCAGCCGCGCGCATGGCGTTTTGATCAACCCCGACTTCCCGCACCCAATGCGAGCGCGCGCGCTCGATATATCGCAGGTAATTGGCGTAATAGACGATACCGGCCATGTCCGTATCTTCATAATAAACGCGGATAGGAAAAATATGCATCGTCCACCCCTGTTATGCAGCTTGGCGAGCTTATGGTGCGTTCTTGTCCTGTGCAACCGCACGTTTTCTAAACACGCTGAGCTGGAAGTTTTGAACATTACCCTTTGGGGTTATATGCTCGTGGCGCAACGCCTTGAGCGGTTCAAACCGACCCGGTGCTAGGCGGTCAATTTCGGCCGCTAAATCCGCGGGTGAATAGCGCCTGACCGGCAGGCCCGAACATGTCATTGGCCCATCTTCGGCAAAGGTGGCGATGATGGCGATACCACCAGGTCCCAGTGCCTTTGTCATGGTCGCGACATAGCGTGCTCGATCGCTCTCACCGGTTAGAAAATGAAAGACAGCCCGGTCATGCCAGAGGGCATAGCGGCGCGCCGGACTCCAGTTCGTCACATCTGCCGCCTGCCATTCAACATCCTGCCTGTTCGCGCCCAGCCTTTCACGCGTTACCTCCAAGGCATGCGGGGACAAATCAACCAGCATCACCGGTCCAAAGCCTGCCTCCAACAAATGCTCCACCAAGCGCGATGCGCCGGCACCGACATCAACCAGTGCCTGCCCCTGGGAAAGATATTCGTTGATCAGTTCCAGCGATGGTCCGGGACTAGCCTCAAACCAAGTCAGCGCTTCCTCGTCACGCGCTTGATAAACCGCATCCCAATGACTTGCCTCTGCCATGCTGCCCCCACCCTTCTGCCTTTGTCAGCTCTCTTGCGAATATACCGCCATTCGCGCAGCCAGTCTAAGCGCATGTACCGGATCATCCGTCGCGACTGGCATTACCGGGTCATATGCGGCACGGATCAGTGATGCGATTTCCGCATGCAGGGTCGCATCACGCGTTTCAGGCAATGTTACCAGAGGGCTTTGGCCCTTAAACGCCCCATCAGCCCATGTCAGCATCGCCCCCAAAGCCTGCCCAAGTGCCTGTGTATCGGCCGGGATATCTGCCATGTCGCCAGACATGCAGACGAAGGAAAAACAGGCCTGAATGGCGTTATTGTCATCAAAACGAAAACCCCGGTACTGGCTGGCATCCGCTGCCTTCAGCCGCGCCACAAGTGGCACAAGGTCCGGCACCATTTCACCCAGCCGCGGCACGTCCAAAAGCTCATCCCACTCCGAGAAGAAAAACAGCATGAGATTGGCACCCAGTTCCGGGTCGGTTTCAGCCATTTTGTGTTCGGCCAGCACTACCACAGCCTCAATCGCGCCCTTGACCACGCTCAGCGTCGCCTCGTCCACTCCAAAAACCACCGGTACAATGGGCCGCCCCCAGCGGGCAAAGGAATATTTGCCGCTTGCCCCTGTGAACAGCTTTTCAACATCCAAGGTTTCCACGCGCGCATCCCTCGTCTTGATACAAATATCTGCGCCAGAGGCATAAAATCTTCCAGCGTGAAGTGCAATGCTAACGGACCTAGTCCTCGAACAACTCCGGCTGCCCTGGCTGACGTGGAGGTGCCAGCCCCAGATGCGACCAGGCCCGCGCGCCCAGCATCCGCCCGCGCGGGGTGCGCTGGATAAGACCTTGCTGCAACAGGTATGGCTCGACCACATCCTCCAGCCCGTCGCGCGCTTCCGACAATGCCGCCGACAGGGTCTCGATCCCAACCGGACCACCGGCATAATGCTCCGCCATCAGGCCGAGGTAACGCCGGTCGGCCCCATCCAGACCGAGATGGTCGACGCCTAGTCGGGTCAGGGCATTGTCGGCAATTTCACGGGTAATACGCCCGTCGCCTTCAACAACCGCGAAATCCAGCACCCGGCGCAAAAGCCGCCCGGCAATGCGCGGAGTGCCGCGCGCGCGTTTGGCTATTTCACGCGCTCCGTCGCTGTCGGCCGGCACCCCGAGTTTGACCGCGTTTCTTGTAACGATCTCGTGCAATTCATCCTCGGTATAAAACTGCAATCTTGTTGGGATGCCAAAACGATCACGCAGAGGCGTCGTCAAAAGACCCAGCCGCGTGGTTGCTCCAACCAAAGTAAAGGGCTGCAATTCAATGCGCACGGTGCGCGCAGCAGGTCCTTCGCCGATCACCAGATCAAGCTCATAATCCTCAAGCGCCGGGTAAAGCACCTCTTCAACCACCGGATTAAGTCGGTGAATTTCGTCAATGAACAAGACGTCGTTGCGCTCAAGATTGGTCAGGATCGCGGCCAAATCCCCGGCGCGCGCCAGCACCGGGCCGCTGGTCATGCGAAAGCTGACCCCCAGCTCGCGCGCAATGATCTGCGCCAATGTGGTCTTGCCCAGACCGGGCGGGCCATAAAACAGCGCATGGTCCATTGCCTCGCCACGTTTCTTGGCACTTTCGATGAAAATCCTGAGATTGGCGCGCGCTTCGGCCTGGCCGATGAACTCGGACAATGCTTGTGGGCGCAGGGCCCGGTCGTGGTCCTCGGGACGCGGATCAGGGCGCAGGGTCGGGTCGGGACTGGTCATGACTTATCCCTTCGGGGCCAGCAATTTCAACGCGGCCCGGATCAGCCCGGGCGTGGTGACCTCGGGATCCGCAGTAATTGCTTCTGCCACCGCTGCCGCTGCCTCGGCGGGTGCGTATCCCAGATTGGTCAGGGCCGACAAGGCCTCGCTTTGGGCCGCCGGGTTGGATATTGACGGATTGGTGGCAGGTTCTTGCGTTACCTCTATGACTTCGCCCTCGGCTGGCGGTTCGGGGTTCGGCGCACCTGCCCGGGTCCCCACGCTGGCCATAGCCATCACCATCGGCGCTTTGTCCTTCAGCTCAAGCACTATTCTTTGCGCCGTCTTGGGTCCAACGCCCTTTGCCGCCTTCACGGCATTCATATCGCCCAGCGCAATCGCCCGACTGACCCCGTCAGCGCCCAGTGTGCCAAGGATCGCCATTGAAGCCTTGGCCCCAATGCCCTGCACAGACATCAAAAGCCGGTGCCATTCCTTTTCAACCAGCGAGGTAAAGCCGAATAGCTGCAACAGATCTTCACGCACCAAAAGGTCGGTATACAACGCCGCCGCCTCTCCGGGTCCCGGCAATGTGGCCAAGGTCCGGGCAGAGACATAGACCAGATAGCCAACCCCGCCGACGTCTATCAGCACGTGATCCTCGCCCCGGTAATCAATCCGTCCGGCAATACGCCCGATCATGCTGCACCCTTTCGTATTGCTGCCTGCAGCCGTCCGGAAGCAAGGCTGTGATGGGCGTGACAAAGTGCTATTGCCAGAGCGTCGGCAGCATCTGCACCGGCAATATCGACACCGGGCAATTGCAGGCGCACCATATGCTCGACCTGTTTTTTGTCGGCATGACCGACACCCACAACGGTTTTCTTGACTTTGTTGGGGGCATATTCACCGACCTCAAGCCCGGCCCGGGCTGGCACCAGCATCGCCACCCCGCGCGCCTGACCCAGCTTGAGGGTTCCAGCGCCATCCTTGTTAACAAAAGTCTGCTCAACCGCGGCTGTATCAGGTGCATATTGGCTGACTATGTCGCTCAAGGCCTCAAAAAGCGTCAAAAGCCGTTCAGCAAGTTCGCCAGATCCCGAACGGCAGATACCGTTCGCCACATGGCGGATATGCACACCATCCGCGTCGATCACCCCCCAGCCAAGGTTTCGAAGCCCCGGATCGATTCCCAACACTCGCATGCCACCTGCCCTTTTTGTTGCTTTTCAGGCACATTTAGCACGAAACGGGAACAAGTCTAGAAATAACTCATTTTTGCTTTCGAACGGGTGCAAATAAAAATTAGACTGAAACCGACATTTCTTGGTCGGAATATTCTGAAAACGACACATTTGTCACACGAATTCCTTGTTTGTTAACCGGGTGTTACCCTAACTTCGACCCATGCAGTTTTTGCATAGGTGGTATGTATATTCAGCGATTGTCGGGGGGGGATTTTGAGCCTACATGGCGATCAGATGCAATCACGTATCACACAGTTTAGCACAAAGGAAAAAAGCAATGGCTGTACTCAATGACACTTTCCAATCGGCTCTCGGCCATAATTTTTCTGACGGTATTTCGCGTACCGCTTACCGCATCGTCGCATCGTTGTCGGCATGGAACGACTCCCGCCTGACCCGCAATGCGCTGGGCAGGCTTTCGGACCGCGAACTTGATGATATTGGCCTGTCACGCGGCGATATTATGGATATCCACTGAATAGACCAACAATTTTGGTCCGCTCTGTTAAGGGACGGCCCACAAGATAGCCCCTGCCGATCGGCAGGGGTTTTTCTTTTTTCAGACTTACTCCAACGACAATGCTACAAACCGCGGCTCGCCCGCGCGCCGCACCAAAAGCAGGATCGAACGACGTCCGCCGTTGCGAGCGCCCTCAATACGCTCTTCCAGATCAGCGATTGACATCACCTTCTGCTGCCCGGCCTCGGAAATCACATCATCAACCTGCAGGCCTTTTTCGTCCGCTTGTGTGCCTTCGCCGACACCGAGAACCACCAGGCCCGAGGAATTTGGGCCAAGCCCAAGCTCTTCGCGCAACTCGTCGGTCAGTTCGCCCAACTCCAGCCCCAGAACGCTTTTTTGTACCGGTGCGTCCTCTTCAACCATCTCCTCGACCGCCGCGGCAACTGCGTCTTCGCGCCGTCCTAAAGTTACTTTGAGGGTCTGGGTCTGACCGTCGCGCAACACCGTCAGGCGAATAACTTTGCCAACCGGAGCATTACCGACCTGACGTACCAGATCGCGGGTATCAGAGACATCGCGACCATCAAAGGACAAGATCAGATCACCCGCTTCTACGCCCGCATCACTGGCCGGACCCGAGGGCACGTCGGTGACCAAAGCCCCTGCTGTGCTTTCAAGCTGCATTGCCTCGGCCACGTCGGGGGTCACGTCCTGGATACGAACCCCAAGCCAGCCACGACGGGTTTCGCCAAACTCGCGAAGCTGATCGACAACCCGGGTAACCACGTTTGATGCCATAGAAAAACCAATGCCGATCGAGCCCCCGTTGGGGGAAAGGATCGCGGTGTTCACCCCAATAACCTCGCCGTCCATGTTAAACAGCGGGCCGCCGGAATTGCCTCGGTTAATGGCCGCATCTGTTTGGATGAAATCATCATATGTTCCGGAAAGTTCGCGGTTGCGGGCCGAAATAATGCCGGCCGAAACCGAAAAACCCTGTCCCAGCGGGTTGCCCACCGCCAACACCCAATCGCCGACACGCATCACATCGCTGTCGCCAAAACTGACAAAATCAAGCGGATGATCGGCCTCGACTTTCAGAACCGCAATATCGGTGTTGATATCGGTACCTACGACTGTCGCCGGCAGCACCCCGCCGCCGTTGAAAAACTCGATCAGGATCTCATCAGCCCCTTCAATCACGTGATTGTTGGTAACGATGAACCCGTCTTCCGAGACCACAAATCCTGATCCAAGCGCCTGAGAGCGTCGCTGGCGTGGGGTTTCACTGTCTTCGCTGTCACGGTCAAGGAAGTCGCGGAAAAAGTCTTCGAACGGGCTCCCTTCGGGAAGGATCGGCTGACTGTCTGTACCCTGTGCCACAAGGGTTGAGGTGGTGATATTAACCACGGCAGGGCTGGTTTGCTCCGCCAGATCCGCAAAGCTTTCCGGAGCACCAGCGGCGCGGGCCGGAATAGTGGAAATCAACGCTAAAGCCAGCGTCACAGTCAGTGCCAGCATCATCTGAAGGCTTTGTCTTGAATACTGAGGAATAGAAATGGCCTGCGGTTTCACACGGGTCTCCTTTGTGTTGCAACCGGGCACTCCCGGCAATTCATAACTTTCGCCCTGCTTTATCACGGCTGCGAAGTGAAGCGCTTTAGCTTAGTGTCTACATAATAACGAATTTGTACAATCCAAACTATGCGCACGCCCTTCACCCTATTGTGAAACGGCGCGATTTCGCCGGAAAAGCACAGGGCACAAAGTTTTGCGGGAAATTCAGGATGGAAAACTTGTCTGGAATACTGTCACCCCCCGCCTGAGAGCCAGACCAACCCAACCCCCAGCGTCAGTGCCACCAGCCCTATCATCCGCCTCTGGTCGCGACTTAGGGCATTCATCATCTGCACCAACTCATCCAAGCGCGAAGGGGCCAGTGCGAACACCAGCCCCTCGATTATCAGTACCAGACCTATGCCCAGCGCCAGCGTTGCCATCACTCGGCTTCTTGCACGCCAGTATTTGACTTGAGATAGTCAAAAAACTCGCTGTCCGGTGTTATCACCATGGTCGAGTTGCTGCCCTGAAGCGACCTCTCGTAAGCTGACAAAGACCGGTAGAAGGCAAAGAACTCCGGATCGCGCCCGAAAGCTTCGGCGAATACTGCGTTTCGCTTTGCATCCGCCTGACCACGGGTGATCTCGGCGTTCTTTTGCGCCTCGGACACGGTTTCAACCACGGTCCTGTCTGCCTGCGCGCGTACGCGTTGTGCCGCTTCATTACCGCGCGCAATCTCATCCGCCGCTTCACGCTCACGCTCGGCGCGCATACGTGCGAAGGTAGCTTCGAGGTTTTGCTCAGGCAAATCGGCGCGTTTGATGCGCACGTCAACAATCTCGACCCCCAGCGCCAGCGCCTGGGCGCGGGCCTTGTTGCGGATCTGGATCATCAATGCTGCCCGGTCTGCCGATAAGATAGCACCTGAATCGACCCCGCCCAGCACTTCGCGCAATTCAGCATTGAGGATGCGTTCAAGCCGTGGCCTCGCCCCAGCGATCGAGCTTGCACCGACCGCTTTGCGGAACTGAGTTGGGTGCTTGATGCGCCAACGCGCGAAGGCGTCGACGATCAACCGCCGGTCATCGGCTGGCGTTACTTCCAAGGCCGCAGTTTCCAGCGGCAAGATACGGTCATCATATTTGACGATCTCGTGGAAGAACGGAATTTTGAAATTAAGCCCTGGCTCTTCGATCACGGCCGTCACCTGTCCAAACCAAAGACGCAGCGCCTTTTCGCGTTCGTCAACGATGTAGACTGAACTCAGAAGTCCCGCCACTGCAAGGACCAGAACGCCAATACCTATTTGGGATTTCCGCATCAGTTCGACCCCCCTGAATTAGAGCGCAGTTCGTTGAGCGGCAGGTATGGTACTACTCCGCTGTCGCCGCCCGCGGCTTCGTCGATGATGATCTTTTCAACACCGGCAAGTACGCGCTCCATTGTTTCGATATAAAGACGTTTGCGTGTCACCTCGGGGGCTTTGGCAAACTCTTCGTAGACCGCAATGAAGCGAGCGGCTTCACCCTCGGCCTGATTGACCACCTGGGCACGGTAACCTTCCGCTTCTTCCAAAAGCTGCGCGGCTTTACCGCGTGCCGCCGCTACTACCTGATTAGCATAGGCATCGGCCTGCTTTTGCAGCGTATCGCGGGTTTGTTCGGCTGCTTGCACTTCTCGGAAGCTGTCAATCACCTCACGCGGCGGGTCAGCACGGTCAAAGTTGACCCGCACGATATTGACGCCACTTTCATAACTGTTCAGAGTTGTCTGAATAAGCTCTTCCAACTCTTGCGTAATCACACCCCGGTCGCGGTTGAGGATTGGTGCAAGATTTGAGCGCGCGATAATTTCACGCATTGCTGATTCCGCAACCGCACGAATTGTCGGGCGCGGCTCGGCAAGGTTGAAAACGAACTCCTGCACATTGCCGATGTTCCAGACAACCTGAAAGTCGATGTCGACGATGTTTTCATCGCCAGTCAGCATCAGACCTTCATCAAACCCAGCACCGATATCCTCGATGTTCTCGTGGGTGACCGCATAGATTTCCTTGGTCACAACAGGCCAGGGGGCAAAGTTCAGCCCCTCCTGTCCAATGCCGTATTCTTTACCAAACAAAAGCTCGACCGATTGCTCGGAGGTATCCACCCGGTAGAAACTGGCGAAAACCCAGACAGCGATTGCCGCTAGCACAGCAAGAGCAATGGCACCTTTGCCAAAGCCCGGGCCGCTGCTTTCTCCTCCGTCGCCACCGTTTGTCCGGCCCTTACCGCCTCGCCCGCCCATCAGCACGCGCAGTTGCTCTTGGCCTTTTTTCATAATCTCGTCGATCTCGGGGATCTGCGGACCTTCACCGCCGGGACGTTTACCGCCACCGCCGCCGTTTTGCCCGCCACCCTTGCCCTGATCGTCGCCACCACGGTTTCCACCGCCGCCGCCCCAGGGTCCGCCATTGTCACTGGCCATCTGGTACTTTCCTTCCTCGTCCATGCAGGTAGCTTATAAACTGGCCCCGCCTGTCACTTTTTTCAACCCGTAGGGATCATCCCGTACGGGTAGGTGTTTTCATCAATACAATCTCTTCGGCCATGGTGGGATGCACAGCCATAGTCGCGTCAAAATCCGCCTTGGTCGCGCCCATTTTCACCGCCACCGCCGCAAACTGGATCATTTCGCCCGCACCATCGGCCACGATATGGCACCCTAGCACGCGTTGTGTCGCCTGGCTGACCACCAGCTTGAACAAAACCCGGTCATGGCGGCCAATGAACGACCTTTGCATCGGTTTGAAGGTCGCGCAATAGACATCAACCGGCTCTTTCGCCCGCGCCGCTTCTTCGGTCATGCCAACCGTGCCGTATTCAGGAATGGTAAAGACCGCCGAGGCGACGTTGTCGTAATCCACCTTGGTCGGGTTACCGTTAAAAACGGTCTCGACAAAGGCCGCGCCTTCGCGGATCGCGACCGGGGTCAGATTGATGCGGTTTGTGACATCGCCCACGGCGTAAATCGAGGGTACCGAGGTCTGGCTGTAATCGTCCACAACCACCTCGCCCCAACGACCCAGTTTGACGCCGGCCTCTTCCAGCCCCAACCCCGAAGTGTTGGCTGCGCGTCCGGTGGCGAACAGCACCTGATCAAACACGTCCTCGCGCCCATCCGTCCCCTTGACCCAGATGCGGCCATCCCGGCGTTCCATGCGGCCAATCTCGGTGCCCAGATGCAAATCAACCCCGCGTTCGCAGATCAACTCGGACAGATGCCCGCGCACTTCGTCGTCAAAGCCGCGCAGGATTTGCGCGCCGCGATACCACTGCGCCACATATGCGCCAAGACCGTTGAAAATGCAGGCAAATTCGCACGCAATATAGCCCCCGCCTACGATCAAGATACGCTCGGGGAAAGCCTCAAGGTTGAATATCTCGTTCGAGGTGATGCCCAGTTCAGCGCCTTGGGTAGTTTCCGGAATGAACGGCGCGCCTCCAGTGGCAACAAGGATATGCTTGGCGGAAAAAACCTCGCCAGTCGAAAGCTCAATATGATGCGGGTCTTTCACCACCGCGCGAGCATTGAAGATATCTGCGCCCGCCTTGCCCAGATTGGTGCGATAGATGCCCTCCAGCCGGTCCAGTTCGGCGTGCATATTCGGCTGGAAACGGTCCCAGTTGAACTTGTCACCCTCAAAATCCCAACCGTAATCACGCGCCTGTGCCGCCGCCGGGCCGTACGAGGCCGCGAACACCATCAGTTTTTTCGGCACGCACCCACGAATGACGCAGGTGCCGCCCATACGAAACTCCTCGGCCAAGCCAACCTTGGCACCGCCCTCGGCCGCAACGCGACCCGCGCGCACCCCACCCGAACCGCCGCCGATCACAAACAGATCATAGTCAAACTTCATATCGTCCTCGCGCCTTAGATATCGGCAAACATGTTTTCCGCATCGGCAAAGTTGATCTGGTCTTCTTCCAGCGTGCCTTCGTTGATGTCCAGCACCTCAACCCGCCCGTCGGCATAGCCGGTGACGACCACATCGCAGATATCAATGAAAAGTCCGTTTTCAACCACCCCAGGCACCTGATTAAGCACAAGTGACATTTGGCGCGGATTACCAATGCGCGTCAGGTGCAAATCAACGATGTGATTGCCTTCGTCAGTGACAAAAGCTGCGTCGCCGTTCATGCGCAATGTTGCGCTCTGGCCTAAAACGTCCATCGATACCAGCATTTCTTCGATCAGGGCCTTGGTGGTCTGCCAGCCAAACGGGATCACTTCAACCGGAAGCGGGAATGCACCAAGATGCTCAACCTGCTTTGATGGATCGGCAATGACGATCATCTGATCCGATGCGGTGGCAACAATCTTTTCCTGCAACAGCGCCCCGCCACCGCCTTTTATCAGGCAAAGGTCGGCGTCAAATTCGTCCGTGCCATCAATGGTAAGATCCAGCCAACGCGCCTCGTCCAGGGACACAACCTTGATCCCTACCTGACGCGCCAGTTCTGCGGTACGGGTCGATGTCGGAACTCCCGTAATCTTCAAGCCTTCATCGCGCACCAATTCGCCCAGGCACTTCACCATCCACGCAGCGGTGGATCCGGTGCCCATACCAATGCGCATGCCGTCCTCGACGAACTCCACCGCACGTTTGGCGGCAACGAACTTGGCGGTATCAATCGGCGACAATTCTCCGGTCATGGCAGCGACTCCTCGGTTGGCTTGTCGCGCTTATAGGAAAGAAGCACGCAGAGGGCGAGGGGGAAATGCTTTTGACCGCTCTAGGGCGCGCACTGAATTGCTTCTCTCCCGAACCGTGGCAAATCATTATTGCCTGGTTGACATCCCGCGCTAGAAAACCGATCTGCCACAGGGTTGGAACCTCGTTAGGTAGGATATGCGCAGAATACTTTATCTGACATTTGGCTGGATCGCAGTGGGCCTGGGGCTGATTGGCGTGGTGCTGCCGGGATTGCCGACAACACCGTTCATGCTTGTCGCCGCATTCGCCTTTTCCAAAGGATCGCCGCGTTTGCGGGCGTGGCTGGTTGACCACCGCCTTTTTGGCCCACCGATCCGCGACTGGGAAAACCGCGGTGCCATCTCTCGCCGTGCCAAGGTCACTGCTGTAAGCATGATGGCGCTGATTTTCGCGATCAGCCTGATGCTGGCCCTGCCAGGCTGGGCATTGTTGGCGCAGGCCTCTTGCCTTGCGGCGGTCGCCATATTCATCCTGACCCGCCCGGATTGACAGGGAAAGCGTCGTTTTCAGGCTCGCCGGAAACTAATATCCCGTGCAATGTGCCTTGAGATTACGCGCGGGTTAGGTCGAAAATGTTCCTCTCGGTCTTTGATATGTTCAAAGTGGGCGTCGGCCCCTCCTCGTCCCATACAATGGGGCCAATGGTGGCGGCGGGGCGGTTTCTGGACCTTTTGCGCACCTCACCGTTTGAACCCCACGGCCTGCGCGCAAGCCTTCACGGCAGCCTTGCCTTTACCGGTATTGGCCACGCAACGGATCGCGCAACCATTCTGGGACTTGCCGGGTTTAGCCCCGAAACCTATGACGCCGATCTGGCCGAGGCTGCCTTGTCCAGTATCAGGGCACAAAAGATGGTGTCGCCGGATGACCTGCCACAAATGGTTTTCGATCCGGGCCGCGACCTGATCTTTGACTATGACCATCCCCTGCCCGGCCACGCGAATGGAATGGTGCTGATGGCCACAGATGCACAAGGTGACGTGGTTACTCAGGAAACCTATTATTCCATCGGCGGCGGCTTCGTAGTGACCGAAGCCGAACAGGCACGTGTTGCCCAACTGGACAAACGTGACGCCGCCGACCACCCGTTTCCCTTTAACAATGCCGCCACGATGCTGGCCATGGCCACCGAGGCGGGAAAAACCATCGCCCAGATGAAACGCGCCAACGAAAAAAAGCATGGCGGAACGCTGGCTCTTGATGCCGGGCTGACAAGGCTGTGGGAGGTGATGAATGACTGCATCAGCCGGGGTCTTTCGGCCGAGGGAGTTTTGCCCGGTGGGTTGAATGTCAAACGGCGCGCACGCGGCATTCATCAGCAGCTTCTGGCAGAGCAAGGGCTGAATATGACTGCCCCGCATACCATCAACGACTGGATGAGCGTCTATGCCATGGCGGTGAACGAAGAAAATGCCGCTGGCGGACAGGTTGTCACTGCGCCAACCAATGGTGCAGCCGGGGTGGTGCCTTCGGTGATCCGTTATTGGCTTGACCATGTGCCCGGGGCAACGCAGACCCGCGTGCCTGAATTTCTTCTGACAGCGGGTGCCATTGGCGGGCTGATCAAACACAACGCATCCATTTCGGGGGCTGAAGCCGGGTGTCAGGCCGAAATAGGCTCGGCCGCTGCCATGGCCGCCGCCGGGTTGACTGCGGTGCTTGGCGGCAGCCCTGAACAGGTGGAAAACGCTGCTGAGATTGCGCTTGAACATCATCTGGGCCTGACCTGCGACCCGATCAAGGGGCTGGTACAGGTGCCGTGTATTGAACGCAACGGGCTGGGTGCCGTCAAAGCGGTGGCGGCAGCATCCCTGGCCCTGCGCGGCGATGGCAGCCATTTTGTACCGCTGGATGCCTGCATCCGCACCATGTTCGAAACTGGCAAGGATATGAGCGAACGCTACAAAGAAACCTCGCTGGGTGGTCTGGCGGTTAACGTACCTAACTGTTGAAGGGGTGCCCTTTCACCCCTCTGGCCCAGTTTTTTCACCCAACCCGATCAGTTCAAGGTGGTGATTGCATATTCCGGCGTTCCACGCCAAAGCTGTGGTCATGAAACATGATGTGATCATATTGGGTGGTGGTATTATCGGCGTGACGCTGGGGTATTATCTGGCACGCGATGGGCTGAAGCCTCTGATTATTGAACCCGGCGAGATTGCCGGAGGCACCTCTGGTGCCAGTTTTGCCTGGGCCAATGCCTCTACCAAGACTTCGGACGCTGCTTATCACCGACTGAATGCTGACGGTATGGCGGGCTATCGCGGCCTTATGGCCGAATATGGCGGACCAGCTTTGGGCATCAACCCTTCCGGGGCCTTGCAGGTGGTCAGCCGCAGCGATGCGCCTGGTTTTGAAGCCATGGTGTCGGACGCCAAAAAGCTGAGCGGATTTGGCTACAGGGCGACGCTGGTGGACCACCAGACTTTGCGCGAGTTTGAGCCAGGGTTGAGTTTTACGGATGACGATGAAGCGCTTTACCTGCCAGACGACATGATCATCGATGCGCCGCGTTTTACACGTGAAATGGCCAGGTTGATGCAGTCCCATGGCGGCGCTATCCTGAAAGCCACGCCCACAGGCCTGATTGCCGATGACAACGGTGTAGTCAGCGGTGTCGAGACCAGCGACGGGCCGCATTACGCCGCCGCCGTGGTCACCGCCGCAGGTAAAGACACCGGAAAGCTTTTGGCCGACATTACCGGCTTTGCCCCCTTTGCCAGTCGCTTCCCTTTGCGCCAGGTGCCCGGCTTTTTGATGACGACGCCGCCAGTGCCGCCCGAGACCCTTCGTCACCTGATCTATACCTCAACTACGGATGAGCTGCATTTGCTGCCCGCACCCAATGGCGGTTTGAAAATCGGTTCGGACGATGTGGATGCTCTGATCTGGGAGGATCGCAGCCCGCAGGCCATGCAGGCGGCCGCACGCGCCCTTCTGACCCGCGCCAAGCGGTTCTTGCCGGATCTGGCCGCAATGGTGGATGTAAACACCTGCCGCTTACAGATCGGCATCCGCGCCTATCCCGAAGACGCTAAAAGCCTGATCGGTCCGCTGCCGGGTGCCACCGGGCTTTATGTCATCGCCACCCATAGCGGCATTACTCTGGCTCCGATAATTGGCTCTCTGATGGCGGGCTGGATCGCGTCGGGCAAGGCCCCGGGGCAGCTAACGCCCTATGCACTAAGCCGTTTTGCAGGTTTCGCCTAGGTTCAGGACCTATGGACCAATTGGAAGCTTCAGGCGATTGTTCGGAACCCAAGGCCGATCACCTAGATCTGCCCGGCGTCGTATCAGGAACATTTTCTGACCGGCAAACATTTCAGGCAACACACCAGTAAATGATCAGACCCGACTATTAGCCAAAGACAAAAATTTTGAGCTACTGCCCTTTTCGCCACAACACCAACGTCAAGCCAACGGCCCAGATCGACAGCAGAACGATATTAGCGATTGATCCGACCGTTTCAAACGGAAGAAGGAAGGAAAGAAACGGCCTCAACCAAACTGTCCCGGCAATACCGCCGCCTATGCCGACCCAGTTTAGCCAACCCGGTCCAATACCCGCCTTTAGGGCGTCATACGCGATCCAAACTACTGCAAGGCCGTAGGCAAGAAAGCTTCCAAAGAACCACATGGGCTCCAAACCCGCATTGGCGACTTCAAGCGCTATAAGATAAGATGGTGCCAATTCCGGGTGCTCCAGAATATGAGGCAAAACATAGTAAACCGGTGCAAGTGCGGCGCCCATAAATGACACGGCGGTCATCAACGCCCCTATCGCACCTGCCAAAAATGCTATCCATTTTTCGCCGCCGCGCGAGGGTATCGCGCTGACCATTGCAAACAAGTACGGAATTGTCAGAAGTGCGCCAAAAACCCCACCCCAGCCATAGATGAGGCTGCTATTCTTTCCTGCCTGCAGGGCAGCGAGGCGATTAACCGGCTCGGAAATCGGCGGTAGCGAAGGATTCCCAGTTGAAACTACGATAAACAGAATCCAGCCAATCGTAGACCCGATTGCGCAAAAAAACGCCAGTTTGAACAAGGGTTTCGAAGCAAGATCAGTCATTGTTGATTATCCCCTGAGCTTTCCTGATCCCATTGTACAACATTTGGGAGTGAACGGATAAAAAAAAGCCTCGAAACAGATGGGCCGCAAAGACCGGACGGGCCACAATGCTTTGTAGCAGCTTCAATTGCATATCAGGTTTTTGCACGTTCACGGACTTATGGGACCCTTACCCCAAATCGTTTGCAGAGCTCTAAGCACCGCCGCCAACCCGGCACGCGGCGTAATGACCAACATTCCCGGTCGGTCAAATTCCAGGCTCACTTGACCACACGGCCCGACCTCGTTCGAGGTGCCAACGCGCCCCGAAGGGCTCATCTTCAGTGCCTCAACCGGATGTACCAACCCGGTAGCGTTCGCCACGACCTCGGCCATGGGAAACAGTGACAGCCGGCTGCCGGGGGGCAAATCCAGCGACGCTTCTGCCGGAACATGAAAGCAAAGATCAACCTCGCCCACCAAAACGCACCTTTTTCCCGGATAGCGGGCCAATGCATTCAGACAGGCAAGCTGATGATCCAGCCGCCCACCCATAAAACCCACGCCTAAAATGAGCGGCGCATCCACCATACGCAGCGCTTTATCGAAATCGGTGCTGTCTTGTTCCGAAACCCGGTGTAGATTTTCCGCAGGCAAGGCCGCAATACTTGAGGCATCAAGCGAATCCATATCGCCAATGACCAGTTGCGGCACTTTTCCCCAAGCCAAAGCCTGCTTTGCCCCGCCGTCCGCCGCAACCAGCGTGGGGGCATGTGTCAACGCTTGCTCCAGAATTTGCTGACTAGATTCTCCGCCACCGATTAAGGTCACATTGTTTCGAAATGGGAAATTTACGGTTTTCATAGGTTCGATTGTACTCAAATTGGAAACTAAACACATTCCTGCCCCGAAAAAATACCGCCATTTTCGCGGAATTGTGCAATTTTATGACCCAATGCATGCTAAACACAACCTTGCTGGATCGGGGGAGAAAGCGAGTAGACGATGGTTAATGGTAGTAAAATCCTTACGGTTTCGTATGGCACGTTCTCGTGCACACTTGAGGGTTTTGATGACCCATTTTCAACCATGCGGTCAATCGCAGAGTACTTTCGGGACCTTGCAGCGGATGATCGCTATTTTGGGGCCGAACCACCAACACCGGATGCAGAAATGCTGCACCGGATCGCCGAGCGTGAAAATAAGCGCAAGGTAGAGGCGCGCATTGAGGATAATAGTGTTGTCCTGCGCCAGGCCGACACCGAAATACCCGAAGGCAAGGCCACCCAGGTTGCTGGTGAGGCATTGTTGTTATCGCCTGAAATCAAGTCCCCGGTCGCCGAAGCCGCCCCTGTTGCTGAGGTCACTCCAGCTGTTGAAGCTCCGACCGAAACGGCGCAAGCGCCACAAGTGGCCAGTGCCGAACAACCTGCGCAACCGGTCAGCCCGCCTGCTGCCGATTTTTCGGACACCTCAATCGCTGCCAAATTGCGGCGTATCCGTTCAGTGGTGGACAACCGCGACGAGGATAAAAGCCGTGAGGATAGTGAAAACGGTTTGGCAGATGATTTTTATGCCGAAGCTTTGGCCGCCATGCATGACGAGGAAATTGGAGATCAATTTGAAGCAGATGAGCCTGCAAAATCCGAGCCAGCCGAATTCTTGGACACTACCGAAGAAGATTTCGTTGAAGAATTTGAAGATGAATTTGATGACGAAGATGAATTTGAAACCGACGAAGATGAAACGCCTGCTTTCGCCATGGCAGAAGAGACCAGATCATTAGAGGTCGAAACACCAGAAGACGAACAGGATCCCGCCACCGATACAGCCTCCGACTATCAAGAAGACGACACCACAAGCGACATTCGCCAGACCGGCGAGGGCAAGGCCGAAGTGGAATTTGATGCCGACGAAGCTGAGGCCGAGACGGACATTTATGAAGAGTTTGAGGAAGAGTTTGAGGAAGACGAAGAGGATGACGAAGAGTTCGAAGACGAAAATGTCTTTAGCGAGCAAAAGGCGCCGGAGCCGATGGCCATTGCGCGTGTCATTAAGGTGCGCCGCAACCAGGCGAAAGAGCCTGTAGCGCGACAAGTTAAAGTGGCGCAGGAAGCACCATTGGAAGACATGGGCGAAGGCGACACGATGTTGTCACCCGAGGACGAAGCCGCATTGATGGCTGAATTGGCCGAGGTTGAAAGAGATGCTGAGGACGATAAAGCGGCGGGACCGGGGGCAAAAACAGGATCTATTCGCAGGCCTGTTGCTGACGCCGAGGATTCGTCTATACAAAACCGGACAGCGTTTGATGACGGAGATTTTGCCGGGACCGACGCGCTTGACCGGATAATGGCCGAAGCCAATACCAAGCTTGAAAGTGATGAGGCCAATCAAAAACGCGCCTCAATCGCCCACTTGCGTGCAGCGGTTCAAGCAAAACGCGCCGATGTTGAACAATGGGACCAGATCGAAAACGAGGATACTTCTGAAGAATACCGCGATGATTTAGCGCGGGTCGTACGCCCGCGCCGCGTCCGCACCGCAAGCCCCAAAGACGCGCGGCGTCTGGCACCGCTGGTTTTGGTTACCGAGCAACGGGTGGATACGTCCACCGATGATAGCGCTCAGGTGGAAAGTGAAGCAACCGACGCCAGCCCGCGCCGGGTAAGCAAAGCTTCGGGCAAGGACGGGTCGGGGGCCAAGGCAGCCGGGCAAGACCTGATCGGGGATTTTACAGCATTTGCGGCCGAAGCCGGTGCCAAGGGAACTACTGAGCTGCTTGAAGCCGCAGCTGCATTCCGAACTTACGTTATTGGGCAAGATACTTTTTCCCGCCCACAAGTTATGAACCTGATCCTGAAAGCGAACCCAACCGGCAACCTGACCCGCGAAGAAGGTCTGCGCGCCTTTGGTAAGCTGATCCGCGAAGGCGGAATCACCAAAATTCAGCGTGGTCGCTATTCAATCTCGGAAAGCAGCCGTTTTCGTCCGGGTCAAAAGCGCGCCAGCGCCTGAGACAGACAAAATCTGAGCGTTAACAAGGCGGGGTGAGCAAAAGCTCACTCCGCTTTTTCGTTGTCAGTGGTTTTGCCTGCGGGCGGCACCGGATCATGAGGGTAGCTATCCGGGTCGGCGTCAGGATCTGGCTGGCCGACGCCGCGGAAAATACCTTTGAACGGCAAGATCCATAACACTCCCAGCCCCACATAAATCGCCAATTCCACCACGATTGAAGGGCGCTCAAACAAAGACACAATTTTTACCGCAACGATGATATATAACGGCAAACCCACCAAAAGTATAAGCAATGACAGACGCTTACGCGATTTGTAGGAGAGGGCCATGAGATCAATCCGCAAATGGATCTGTTACAAGAATGGTATCTTCTCGCTCTGGTGAAGTCGAAAGCAGAGCCACCGGGCAATTGATCAGCTCTTCCACGCGGCGGACATATTTTATTGCCGCTGCGGGCAGATCGGCCCAACTGCGCGCGCCTTCGGTGGTGTCCTGCCAGCCCTCAAGAGTTTCATAGACCGGAACAACACGTGCCTGCTTATCGGCCGCAGTGGGCAAATAATCCAGCATTTCGCCGTCAAGCTCATAGCCGGTGCAGATCCTCAATTCGTCGAACCCGTCCAGCACGTCAAGCTTGGTCAGTGCAATGCCATTGACCCCCGAAGTCGCACAGGTTTGACGCACCAGAACCGCGTCGAACCAGCCACAACGCCGCTTGCGTCCCGTGGTTGTTCCAAATTCATGACCGCGCTCGCCCAGCATTTGCCCGTCGGCATCGTCAAGTTCGGTTGGGAACGGCCCCTCGCCTACCCGGGTGGTGTAGGCCTTCACTATCCCCAACACAAAATCAATGCTGCCCGGTCCGATGCCGGTTCCTGTCGCTGCCTGACCCGAGATGACATTGGATGAGGTCACAAATGGGTAGGTGCCGAAATCAATATCCAACAATGCCCCCTGAGCGCCCTCAAACAGGATGCGTTTGCCAGCTTTTCGCTGTTCGTTCATCACTTTCCAAACAGGTCCGGCATATTCCAGTATGCCCGGTGCAACCTCCTCTAATTTGGCAATCAAGGCGTCGCGGTCGATTGGTTCAAGCCCCAATCCCGAACGTAGCGCGTTGTGGTGAATCAATGCCCGGTCTACCCTGAGTGTAAGCGTCGCCCTATCCGCCAAATCCGCCACTCGGATCACCCTGCGTCCTACTTTGTCCTCGTAAGCAGGTCCAATTCCACGCCCAGTAGTGCCGATTTTGGCGACCGAGTTCTGCCCTTCACGCGCCCGGTCCAGTTCGCCGTGAAATGGCAAAATCAGGGGGGTGTTTTCAGCGATCATCAGGGTTTCGGGCGAAATTTCCACGCCTTGTTCACGAAGCCCCGCAATTTCACTCAGCAAGTGCCAGGGATCAAGAACCACCCCATTGCCGATGACGCTTAACTTACCGCCACGCACCACCCCGGATGGCAGCGCATGCAGTTTGTAGACCTCGCCGTCGATGACCAGCGTATGGCCTGCATTATGTCCACCCTGAAAGCGGGCGATCACATCGGCGCGTTCAGAAAGCCAATCGACAATCTTACCCTTGCCCTCGTCGCCCCATTGTGCGCCTACCACGACTACATTGGCCATATTCCTGCTCCGATTAATGAAAACCCGCGCCCATATAGCGGCAGGATTGCCGCGGTTAAACAGCTAATTCGCCACGGCACTGGACATGGACGGGCCATTTGGTGCATTTCTTTAAAAAAAATCATGTAAAAACAATGCATTGTGAGTGCCTTAATATATTAAATATTATAAATATATAAAAACAACAACAGAGACAATTCTGAAATAATGTTTTTTTTGTACTGTCTCTTGTTGTTGTTTTCTTTTTTTTTAATTTTCTTTTCCAACCATCACCTAATCATAGGCATC
>JAAEUB010000101.1 GCA_024227755.1 Paracoccaceae bacterium
GCAGCCCGCTTTGGAATACGTCGCCGACATGTTGTCGATGGACTATATCCGGGTGCTTGAAGTGGCGACATTTTATTTCATGTTCCAGCTGCAGCCGGTTGGCTCGGTGGCGCATTTCCAGATCTGTGGCACGCTTAGCTGCATGATCATGGGGTCCGAGGATCTGATGGAGATTTGCAAGACCCGCATTGCGCCCAAGGCGCATGAATTGTCCGAAGACGGGCGTTTCAGCTGGGAAGAGGTCGAGTGTCTGGGTGCCTGCACCAATGCGCCGATGGCGCAGATCGGCAAGGATTACTATGAGGATCTGACGCCGGAAAGTTTTATCGCCCTTCTGGACGAGTTCGAAGACGGCAAAGTCCCGGTCGCGGGTCCGCAAAACGGGCGCTATGCTGGCGAGCCACTATCGGGGCTGACGGCCCTGACCGCACATGAAAGCGGGCGCACGCAGTATAATGCCAGCGTGCAGCGCTCGGTCGATGTGGGTGACGGGATCAAGCGCATTGACGGCACCGAGGTACCATTGAGCGCGCCTTGGCAGGGTAAGGCTGGAGCAAGTAAGCCAAAAGCAAAAAAGCCTGCGGCGAAAAAACCTGCGGCCAAGACGGATGCGTCAGCGGGGAAAAAGCCACGGGTCATGAAAGGCCCGCGTAAATCCGGGGCGGATGATCTGAAAAAGATCAAGGGTGTGGGACCCAAGCTGGAGGCAATGCTGCACAAGCTGGGCTTTTTCCACTTCGACCAGATCGCAAAGTGGAGCGCCGATGAGATCGCCTGGGTTGATGAAAACCTTGAAGGCTTCAGTGGCCGTGTCAGTCGCGATGGCTGGGTCGATCAGGCAAGTACGCTGGCCGAAGGCGGCGAGACCGAGTTTTCAAAGAAAGTTGGGAAGGGCAGCGTCTATTGACGCAAGGATTGTATGATGACGGGAAAAGAGCCAATGAAAAACCGGCCAGGCGGCAAGCCATCCCGACAGGTGAGTGTAGAAAACCATGAACAACAACGGGAGTGGCAATATGAGTGAAGCAAAAGAAGGAATTTTTTCCTGCAAAGGGATGTGCTGGATTATCGGTGCATTACTTGGAGTGGCAGCATTTCTGATCCTGCGTGGGCGTCTGGAAATGGGTCTGATCCTGGCACTACTTATCTCGGTTGTGCTTTTGGTCGCGGTTGCCTTGCTTCTACAGCGTTTCTTCTGCGCTGAAGATGAGCAATCGGCTGCGGCGTCACCGGTTGCCAGTTCTCCCGCAGCTACACCGGCGGCGGTTGCGAAACCAGCTGCAAAGCCAGCGGCGAAACCAACTGAGAAACCGGCGGACGCACCTGCTGCTCCGGCGGAGGTTAGTAAATCAGATGCCTCGGGCGCAGATGGTGGCTCAAAATCGGCAGATGCCGCCAAGGCCAGCACCGCGAAAACTACGAAAGCTGCAAAGCCAGCCGCAAAAGCGGTGGCCAAGGATGGTAAGCCGGAAGTTCTGACCGGGCCACGTGACGGCGGAGCGGATGATCTGAAGCTCTTGAAAGGTGTAGGCCCGAAGCTTGAGCAAACCTTGAACGAACTGGGCTTTTACCATTTCGATCAGGTTGCCAAATGGCGCAAAAAAGAAGTCGAATGGGTCGATAGCCGCCTGACTTTCAAGGGTCGGATCGAGCGTGATGGCTGGATCAGTCAGGCCAAAATACTGGCCGAAGGTGGTTCGACCGAGTTTTCGAAGAAGGCCAAAAAGGGCAAATGATGAATGAGCTCCGATCCAGTCAAAACATCAGGCAAGTCGGGAAGGATGGCCGCATTGGTCATCGCCGCGACTGGCCTGTTTTGGGTCGGGGCAACCTGGGCGGGGGGGCGTTTTGGATGGCCCGAACGGACCCGCGCCTTGATGGATCTGCTGGCGCTGGCGGGCTTTGCCTTTGCGCTGGTGGTGACGTTTCGAATGTGGCGTACGCGCCAGAATGACGAAGATGAAGGATAGCTAGAATGCTGAAAGATCAGGACCGGATCTTTACCAACATTTACGGTATGCATGACCGCACGCTTAAAGGCGCGATGGCACGTGGCCATTGGGACGGTACAGCGGGGATTCTGAAAAAGGGTCGCGACTGGATTGTCGACCAGATGAAGGCGTCAGGCCTTCGTGGGCGCGGTGGTGCGGGCTTTCCTACCGGGCTGAAATGGTCGTTTATGCCAAAAGAAAGCGACGGGCGTCCGTCCTATCTGGTGATCAATGCGGATGAGAGTGAACCCGGCACCTGCAAGGACCGTGAGATCATACGCCACGATCCGCATACTTTAATCGAAGGCGCGCTTATCGCTTCGTTCGCGATGGGCGCTCATGCGGCTTATATATATATCCGCGGTGAGTATATCCGCGAACGCGAGGCGCTGCAGGCGGCAATTGACGAATGCTATGATGCCGGGCTGCTGGGTCGTAACGCGTGTAAAAGCGGTTGGGACTTCGACCTCTATCTGGCGCATGGTGCCGGGGCATATATTTGCGGCGAAGAAACCGCGATGCTGGAAAGCCTTGAGGGCAAGAAGGGCATGCCGCGCATGAAGCCGCCTTTTCCGGCGGGGGCCGGTCTTTATGGCTGTCCGTCCACGGTCAACAATGTGGAAAGTATCGCAGTGGTGCCGACCATCCTGCGCCGTGGCCCTGATTGGTTCGCGGGCATCGGTCGGCCCAACAATACCGGCACTAAGATTTTTGGCATCTCGGGCCATGTAAACAATCCCTGTGTGGTCGAAGAAGAGATGGGAATATCCTTTGAGGAACTCATCGATAAGCATTGCGGCGGCATCCGCGGTGGCTGGGACAACCTCAAGGCCGTAATCCCTGGCGGTTCGTCCGTGCCTTGCGTGCGAGGTGAAAACATTCGTGAGGCGGTAATGGATTTCGACGGGTTGCGCGATGCGGGTTCGTCCCTTGGCACGGCTGCAGTTATCGTCATGGACCAGTCGGTTGACATGATAAAAGCGATCTGGCGGTTGTCGAAGTTCTACAAGCACGAAAGCTGTGGCCAATGTACGCCCTGCCGCGAAGGTACCGGCTGGGTGATGCGGGTGATGGATCGTCTGGTCAAGGGCGAGGCCGAGATCGAAGAGATCGACATGCTGTTTGACGTGACCAAGCAAATTGAGGGCCATACGATCTGTGCCCTGGGCGACGGGGCTATGTGGCCGGTACAGGGGCTGATCCGCAATTTCCGTGATGAAATCGAAGACCGGATCAAGGCGCAGAAGTCTGGCCGGGTCAGTGCAGTGGCGGCGGAGTAGTTAAAGTGCAGGTCTTGATGCAACATACCACAGCTGTGCAGGGGGGCGGTTTTCCGCCTGCTTTGGCGTCTGGTTATTGCATAACAAAGCCCCGGATACGCACATCCTTTCATGTGAAAGGAGATATTTATGCGTAAAACAAAGAAAATTGTGATTGGTGCGGTAAGTGCCACGATATTGGCCACCTCCATGAGTGGGGCCTCGTCGGCAGCGGATTATCAGATCCTCAGAGACGATAACCGGGTACATACCGAGCTTTTGGCGGCGTCGCTTGCCTACCTGATCAATGAAGCTTGCCCGAGTATCAAAATCAGGCGACTTAAAGTGACTGGCCAAGCGCTCAGCCTGCGCTCGTATGCCAAGAGTTTGGGCTATTCGGGAGGCGAAGTTGACGCCTATGTCAGCGATCACGACGAACAGGAACGTTTTCGTGCAATCGCCGAGGCCGCGCTGGCTGAAAAAGGTGTTGTTGAAGGAGATGCGGCCAGTTACTGCACAGTGGGTCGCGCGGAAATAAAAGCAGGGTCCTTTGCCGGCGGAATGTTAAGAGGCGGCTAGGGTTAGAAATGGATGCGGAGCGCGTCGCAGAAGCGCGCTTCGCAAGAAAATAACGTGGGATGCAAAGGGTGCGGGTATGAGCGACCTTAAGAAAATCGTGATCGATGGTCACGAGGTCGAAGTGGATGGGGCGATGACCCTGATTCAGGCTTGTGAAGATGCCGGGGTGGAAATCCCGCGTTTTTGCTATCACGAGCGCCTGTCAATTGCCGGCAATTGCCGCATGTGTCTGGTTGAAGTGGTTGGCGGTCCGCCCAAGCCTGCCGCCTCTTGCGCCATGCAGGTGCGCGATCTGCGCCCCGGTCCCGAAGGCCAACCGCCAGTGGTGAAAACCAACAGCCCGATGGTCAAAAAGGCCCGCGAAGGCGTGATGGAATTCATCTTGATCAACCATCCGCTTGATTGCCCGATCTGTGATCAGGGGGGCGAATGTGATCTGCAGGATCAGGCGATGGCCTATGGCCTGTCCGGAACGCGTTTCAGCGAACCCAAGCGCGTAGTTGATAATCTTGATCTGGGCCCGCTGGTTTCGACAGAAATGACGCGCTGCATATCCTGTACGCGCTGTGTGCGTTTCACCACCGAAGTTGCTGGCATTACCCAGTTGGGCCAGACCGGTCGCGGCGAAGACGCCGAGATCACCAGCTATCTGAACCAATCTCTTGCCAGCAACATGCAGGGCAATATCATTGACCTTTGTCCGGTTGGCGCACTGACCTCAAAGCCATACGCGTTTACCGCGCGCCCTTGGGAGCTGACCAAGACCGAAAGCATCGATGTGATGGACGCGCTGGGATCGAACATTCGCGTCGACACCAAGGGTCGTGAGGTTAAACGCATCATGCCGCGCAACCATGACGGGGTGAATGAGGAATGGATTTCCGATAAATCCCGCTTTGTCTGGGACGGGTTGCGCCGCCAACGCCTTGATACGCCCTATATCCGTGAGCGCGGCAAGCTGCGTAAAGCATCGTGGGGCGAAGCGCTTGGCGCGGCGGCTGCCGCGATGAAGGGCAAGAAGGTTGCCGGTCTGGTCGGTGATCTGGTCTCGACTGAAGTCGCCTACAGCTTGAAACAGCTGGTGGAAGCAACTGGCGGCAATGTGGAATGCCGCACGGATGGTGCAAAATTGCCTGCGGGCAACCGTTCGGGCTATGTTGGTACGGCGACGATCGAAGACATCGAAAACGCCGAGTTTATTCAGCTGATTGGCACCAATCCGCGCCAGGAGGCCCCGGTTCTTAACGCACGTATCCGCAAGGCATGGCTGAAAGGCGCGCAGGTCGGGCTGATTGGTGAAAAGGTCGATCTGACATACGATTATGCCTATATGGGCGGCCACCGCGATGACTTGGTGAAGCTTCTGGATATCGAATATAAACAGGTACTTGAGGCCCCATCGGTGATCATCATCGGCATCGGGGCGCTGAACGAAGCTGACGGTGCGGCAGTGTTGGCCAACGCGATGAAAGTGGTCGAGCTTACCGGTTCAAAGTTCATGGTGCTGCATAATGCAGCGTCGCGCGTTGGTGCGATGGATGTGGATGCGGTGAGCGAGGGCGGCCTGGCCGCAGCGATCGACGGGGCCGAGGTCGTTTACAATATGGGTGCCGATGAGGTTGATATCGCCGATGGTCCGCTGGTGATCTATCAAGGCAGCCACGGCGACCGCGGCGCGCACCGGGCTGATATCATCCTGCCGGGTGCCGCGTACACCGAAGAACAAGGAATGTTCGTCAACACCGAAGGACGGCCCCAGTTGGCGCTACGCGCGGCATTCCCACCGGGTGAAGCCTAGGAAAACTGCGCCATTTTACGTGCGTTATCGGCCGAGATGGGCGCGACGCAGGCATGGGATAGCCTTACCGGTTTGCGCAGCGCGATGGTCGCCGAGGTGCCCCATCTGGAACGCATCGACGAGGTGGCCGAAAATGAATGGCAGGCTGAGAAGCTGAAAAAACCCGGAAAAGC
>JAAEUB010000102.1 GCA_024227755.1 Paracoccaceae bacterium
AAGCATCGATTCATATTTGTTAATAATTTCTTGCCTTAAATTAACCTATTGTAAGGGTCAAAGTAGGAATTGTGGCCGAAATGTACGAAATCGCCGCCAGGCGGAGGGAAAATGAAGATATTGATTGCGGAAAGCAATCCTGAACTCGGGGCCATTTGGGCCGGGCATCTGGAACGACAGGGCAGGGAGGTGACATTGTGCACATGTCATGAGGTTGCCACTCAGACACTGGCTAAAACCGATTTTGATATGATTATTCTGAACATGGCGCTTGGCGAAGCCGAGGCCTTGTCGGTCGCCGATTACGCAGCGTATCGCCATCCCGAAACCAAGGTCATTTTCGTCACCTCATCAACTTTTTTCAGCGACGGATCGATATTTGCGCTCTGCCGGAATGCCTGTGCCTGCCTGTCCGAACACACCCCGCCGAAAGACCTTGCGGCATTGGTCGAGTACCATCTGCGAAACGCGGCCTAAGGTATCACTGTCATAGGGCGAGTTTTATCGTGCAAAAGGCGCGGTAATAGTCTTAGCATGTCGGTATGGAGCGAGATGTGAAACCTGTTATCCGTGCTGTAGTGTTTGACATTGGTCACGTGCTGATCGACTGGCAGCCCGAGGCGTTTTATGACCGTCAGATTGGCGCCGCGCGGCGCCGGGCTTTGTTCGACGCGGTTGATCTTTTTGCAATGAATGAAAAGCTGGATCTTGGCGGAGATTTTCGTTTGATTGTTTGTAGCGAGGCCGACAACCACCCTGAGTTTCACGACGAAATCATGATGTGGTTTGAGCGCTGGAGCGAGCTTACCGGTCACGGGTTTGAGCATTCTGTTCGGCTGCTTTTCGCCCTCAAGGCGCGTGGAATTCCGGTTTTTGCCCTGTCAAATTTTGGTGTCGGCCCCTTTGAGATTGCCCGTGTTATTTATCCTTTTCTTGAGGTTTTTGAGCGCAAATACATCTCCGGACATTTGGGGATGATAAAGCCTGATCCGGCGATATATGCGCATGTGGAAGGTGATTGCGGCCTTCGCGCAGGCGCGCTTTTGTTTATCGACGATCGCAAGGAAAACATAGCGGCAGCAGGTGTGAGAGGCTGGCAGACTCACCTATTTGAGGGTGGGCAAGGCTTGGCCATGCGGTTGGTGCGCGAAGGGCTTCTGAGTGAGGAGGAAGTTATATGAATGTAGAATTGATACCTTACGACAAGGCAGAGCCCTTGCTGGATTGGGTTGGATTGATGGAGGCGCTGGAGGCCGGTCACAAACTGCCACGCGCCCAGATCACTGATTCATTTCTTTACCGCGGCAATGACACGGTTCTGTCACGCGCCGCCTGGATCGACGGGTTGGGAATAGCGGTGAAGACCGCAACGATCTTTCCCGGCAATCCGGCCTGCAACAAGCCAAGCATTAATGGTGCCCTCAACCTATATGGAGACCGAGATGGGGTGCTAGAGGCTATCGTCGATTTCCACCTTGTGACCAAATGGAAGACGGTTGGGGACAGTCTGCTTGCCGCCCGGCTTTTGGCGCGACCGCAAAGCAGCTGCATTTTAATTGTCGGCGCCGGGAATGTCGCGCACGCGCTTTATGAGGCCTATGCCAGCGCCTTTCCCGGTGCGCGTTTCATGGTCTGGAACCGGACCCCGGAAAAGGCTGAAGCAATGGCGGCAAAATATGACAATATGCTGGTGGCAACAGACCTTGAAACCGTTGTGCGGCTTGCCGATATCGTCACCTGCGCCACCATGAGCACCAGCGCGCTGATCAAAGGCGAATGGTTGCAGCCCGGTCAGCACATCGACCTGATTGGTGCTTATCGCCCGGATATGCGAGAGGCGGATGACGAAGCCCTTCGCCGCGCTGAGGTTTTTGTTGACGCCCGTGAAACTGTGCTTGAACATATAGGCGAGCTTAGGGATCCGATTGCGTCAGGGGTGATCAAAGCCGAGGATGTGAAGGCTGATTTTTATGATATCAACGAAGGGCTGTTTTGTCGCAATAGCGATCAGGACATTACTCTCTTCAAGAATGGCGGCGGGGCGCATCTTGACCTGATGACCAGCCGTTACATTCTGGATAAATGGAGGCAGCGGTGAATTGTCAGGGTCAATCTCTGGATGCTGTCCGACTTGGTCAGGCCCAGACAACCGGCGAGTGGTTGTGCGCGGACAGGTTATTGGCAGTCCGGAGCGCAGTATGATGATCTGGTGGGTAATTATTGCGCTGATTGTGCTGGTTTTTAGCCTGCCTTTCCTGCTGGAGAGGTCTCGCAAGCCGATTGGAGCGAAAGCCATTCGCAACGCTGACGGCGGGTTTGCGCAATTGTCGCATGGTCTCACCCATTACCAATGGCATGGCAGAAAAAGCGAGCAGGTACTGGTTTTGATCCACGGGCTTTCCACGCCGTCATGGGTGTTTGCCGGGCTGGTGCCGGGCCTGACCATGATGGGGTTTAACGTGTTGACCTATGACCTTTATGGGCGTGGATTGTCCGGCCGCCCCAAAGCTCCGCAAACCAAAGAGTTTTTTGTCGCCCAACTGCACGAACTTTTGGAGGATCAGGGGATCGTCAGGGATTTCAGCCTGCTTGGCTATTCCATGGGCGGTGCGATTGCCACCGCCTTTGCTGCAAAAGAACCGGACCGGGTTGATCGGCTGATTTTACTGGCGTCGGCCGGCATCGATTATCAGCCCGCACCGCTTTTGGCGCGCGCCGCCAGATCGGGGCGTTTCGGCAACTGGCTGTGGGGAGTGTTCGGGGCAAGGCATCTGCGCATGGGGGCAATGGCCGAGGCCCGTTTGCCAACCACCCTGCCTGACCTGCCCGGCCGTATGCGCAAAGAAACCCGGTCCAGAGGATATCTGGCCGCAATTTTGTCAAGCGAGCGCAACATGCTGGCAGAAGTGCTTGAAGATGAACACAGGGCGCTGGCTGAAAGCCATGTGGCGGTGGTGTCGATCTGGGGCGAGAAGGACAGGGTGATCCCGCTAAGTTCGGTCGGAAAGCTGACAGAGTGGAACCGCGGCGCATACAAATATGTAATCGCGAATGCGGTTCACTCGCTGGGTTATACCAACCCAAAAGAGGTGCTGGCAGCAATTCAGGAGAATTTGCGGGAGGTTTAAGCCCGATGTAAACCTGCGGCCAAACCCGGTTTGGGTTCAATGATTGCAGGGAAAGGGAGAAAGCGGTTTGGAAACCGCTTTCCAAGGCGTTTCGAAACGCATTGTCCCGGTACAAGAAAGCAAATGTGAACCCACACCTAATCCCGTTGGATCGGGTTGTTCACCACTTTCAATGCCAACCTTGACCAGTTGAAGTCCGGCTGGCGGATGACGAAATGCAAGAATCCCCTGCTCATATGCGCCCTTTCAAAAAAAGCAAACCCCTACGACTGGGCCATGGGGATTGCCTGATTTGCGTCACCTGAGCGTTACTTGGTCTGCCGGAGATGTCCGACAGTCAGTGTATTGGGCTTAGCCTTTATGGAAGTGAAATCTTACGAACATAGGCAGGGATCGATACGATCGATACCAATTCATCAGTTCCGATTATCAGCGAGCCCAGATCAGGGTCTGTCGCGGTGAAGCTGACCGTCCCATTAAGCTCGCGCCCCATCGCAGTATTCATCGCCAGACCAGCAAGCTGATCGTAGCGATAAATCCGGAAGAAGTCGGGGTCTTCCGAAGAATATGGCCGGCTTTCACCACCTGTTGACCACATGAACCCACCAACCTTGAAATCAAGGTCCAGTTTAAGTTCACCGCCGCCTTCTGGAAGGATCGTCCAGATCTCAGATTGCGTGCGATCTCCACCGCCTGCATCAACGTATCCTGCAACCCTTTCAATGTCCGCGGTCACCGAGTTCCCATAGGGGTCAACCACCGGCGTTTCTTCATATACCCGGGTAACAAAACCGCGGATGCCTTCAACGCCTTCTGAGCGTCCGTAGGCCAAAAATGCAACCGTTGGCCCGGATGATGGATCACCAACCTTCCCTTCAGCATCAAGGATCAGATGTCGATCAATAAGAGCGAGTATCAGGTTTGAACCTCCAACCGGTCCTTTCGGCAATGTCACCGAAACCCAACCTTCCGGAAGCATGTTTCCCATAGCTGAGTCATCAACTTTGAAGCCCAACAAAATTCGGCTCTCAACAGTTGACCCAACAATCGTTTCGGTGAACGCCGGGGCACCACTTACGACCAAAACCGAGGCCATCATGGTTCCTGCAGCAAGGTTTTTAAAAACTTTCTTCATCTCCATTCCTCCTCTTTTTCAGTGACTTATATTCGCTACAGCCACGGTCGTATTATACTACGACTATGTATTCTGCGCCTTGAGGTTAATCAGACTACGCAAGGTACCAATCTGCATGTGGAAGTGTCATCTGGCAGAGAGGAGTGTGAAATCAGCTGCCCACAAAAACAAACCCCCGCGGCTGGGCCACGGGGGTTGTATTCTTACACATTGCTCGGAATGATTTACATCATACCTTCGCGCTGCGCTTTTTTCCGAGCCAACTTGCGCGCCCGGCGAATTGCTTCGGCCTTTTGGCGTGCTTTTTTCTCGGAGGGTTTCTCGAAATGTTGCCGAAGCTTCATTTCGCGGAAAACGCCCTCACGCTGCAGTTTCTTTTTCAGGGCACGAAGCGCCTGATCGACATTGTTGTCGCGAACACTGACCTGCATGTGGTGTCACCACCTTTCTAGGTTTAAGTTCCTGCAAAATTGCAGAGCCGTCATATAACAGGGGCTTTCAGGCTTGTCCACACATTCACCAGATGCGATTGTTGGGCATGGTTGATAAAGACACATTCCTTGATGCGATCCTGCCGCATGTGCCGTTCGACGGTTGGAGCCATGCGGCAATGGATGCAGCGACGGCCGATCTGGACATTGGCGCGGATGAAGTGCGGGTGCTGTTTCCCCGCGGGCCGGTCGATATGGCGCTGGCATATCATCAGCGTGGGGACAGGTTGATGGCTGCGCGCATGCAAGGTGCTGATCTGTCGGCGCTCAGATACAGTGACCGGATTGCCGCCGGGCTTCGGTTTCGGCTGGAAGTGGCGGACCGTGAGCTGGTGCGCAAGGGTATGGCGCTGTTTGCACTGCCGCAACATGCCGGAATTGGGGCTGGTGCGGTCTGGCAGACCTGCGGGTTGATCTGGGAGACGCTGGGCGACGCATCGCGTGACGTCAACTGGTACACCAAACGCGCGACCTTGTCCGCGGTCTATAGTTCGGCGGTTTTGTTCTGGCTGGGGGACGACAGTGAAGACAATCAGGACAGCTGGGATTTCATCGACCGCAGGATTGCTGATGTCATGAGTTTTGAAAAGTTCAAAGGCAAGGCGCGCGAAACCGGGTTGTTCAAGGCGTTCATGCGTGGGCCGGGACGGGTTCTGGATCAGATCAAAGCGCCTGTAAAAGGTAACGGCGAGGACCAAAGATGAGCATTCCAAAAACCATGCGCGCCGTTGAAATCTCACAACCGGGCGGGCCGGAGGTTTTGCAGATATGCGAGCGTCCGGTGCCCGTGCCCGGGTATGGCGAGATACTGATCCGCGTCGAATATGCCGGTGTGAACCGGCCGGACGCGCTCCAACGCGCGGGTGCCTATGCGCCTCCGCCCGGTGCCAGTGATCTGCCGGGGCTGGAAGCCTCGGGCGAGGTTGTTGGCGTGGGTGCGGGGGTCACGGAATGGTCGGTTGGCGACAAGGTCTGCGCGCTGCTTCCTGGCGGGGGTTACGCCGAGTTCGTCACCTGCCCGGCGGCACACGCGTTGCGCATCCCGGATAATATGGACATGAAATCAGCGGCTTGCCTGCCTGAGACCTATTACACGGTTTACTCAAACGTCTTTATGCGCGGCGGACTGAAGGCCGGAGAGCGGTTTTTGGTCCATGGAGGTTCCAGTGGAATCGGCACGACAGCGATCCAACTGGCGAACGTCTTTGGTGCACGCGTCTTTACCACCGCTGGGTCGGGCGAAAAGTGTAAGGTCTGTAAGGATCTGGGTGCCGAGCGGGTGATCAATTACCGCGAAGAGGATTTTGTTGCAGTGCTGCGCGCGGCGGGCGGGGCCAATCTGATTTTGGACATGGTTGGCGGAGGCTACATCCCCCGCAACATCAAAGCCTTGGCGGATGAAGGTCGCATGGTGCATATCGCCTTCCTGACCGGGCCAAAGGTCGAACTGAATTTCGCCCAGATCATGATGCGTCGACTAACCATTACAGGCAGCACCCTGCGACCCCAAAGCGATCTGGCCAAAGCGCGCATTGCTGCCGAATTAAACGAACATGTCTGGCCTCTGCTGGACGTTGGGCGGATCGCGCCGGTGCTGGACAGTGAGTTTGCGCTGGAAGATGCAACGGGCGCTCATGCGCGGTTGGAGGCCGGTGGGCACATCGGCAAGATTGCTTTGAAAGTAGGCTGAACAGCGCCCAATTCTTTGGCTTCTTTTGCCTCTCAAATGGCGTCTGATCCACGCGCCAGAGCTTGATATTTCCCGCCAGCACCCCATCTATATCACGGGTTCGTGATATGCGGACCGCGATTGGAGGGTATTATGGCAAAAGGTTCAATGGATTGTGGCGGATCACTGGGTATGGCGTGGTTTGCAGGCTGGCTTTTCGCACTCGGATATCTAGATCTGGGCTTCTGGAAGGGTATCCTGGGCCTGCTGATGTGGCCCTATTACATCGGCGTCGCACTGGCTGGTGCGGGTTGAGCGGGCCAAGATCTTTAGCTAGCGAATTGGGTCAAACAGGGCTTTTTGTGCCGTGCAGTCCTGTATGACATCTTGACCACAAAGACGTGGTTCAAGATCGCGGGTCAGGCATATGCGGGCCTCTTGAATTCGACCTGAGCGGCAGGTGATGGTGATCATGTCCGGGGTCAGGGCCGGATTGGTGGAAAGGAAGGCATCCTCGATCACCGAAGCGGGCAGGCGCACTGACCGGTCAAGTTTACGAAAAACCGGCGGGCGGATAACCGTCTCAAAGGCCAGGCGCGAAAGACGAAAGTAGTCGCGTGCATCAAGACCCGTGCACACTCCGTGTTTTCTCCATTGGTGCCAGGCCGAACCGCCAGTTCCCATAATGTCGGCCATGGCGCTGGTGGCACCGCGTGATGGGGCGCGAAAACCTGTGCGGCAGTATACTGGCCAGCCATGTTCCCATTGTGGCCATAGCCCGTGCAGGACCCAGCCAAAGTTGGCATCGTCGCGGCATTGTTCGGACTGACGATCGTCACCTTCGATTGCACACCATGTGGGCGACCAGCTGAGTGACAGGACGTAATAGTCAAAATCACCTGCAGTCGGATCATCGGCAAATGCCATGTTTGCGGCCACTAGCAGGGCTGTCAGGCTCGCAAATAGGGTTCGCATTTTCTCTTTCCTATTTTCAATTGGCGCAGTATATAGCCCGGTAAGTTCCCCGACAACGGAAACCCGCCTGAACGAGGGCAGCCCTGCAAGGGTACGGGGTTCCTGTATCTGCAAGGAGTAGACAATGGGCAAACCGATTATGGCAAAGGCCACCGCCGTTTGGCTGGTGGACAACACAACGATCAGCTTCAAGCAGATCGCCGATTTCTGCGGGCTACATGAGCTTGAGGTGCAGGGCATTGCTGACGGTGACGTGGCGGCCGGGGTAAAGGGGTTTGACCCAATCTCAAACAACCAGCTGGTTCAGGAAGAGATTGACGCGGCTGAGAAAGATCCTTTGCACAAGCTTAAGCTGAAGTTTTACGCGGCTGCATTGGGCGAAGAAAAGCGCCGCGGCCCGCGCTATACGCCCTTGTCGAAACGCCAAGATCGCCCGGCGTCAATCCTGTGGCTGGTGAAATTCCATCCCGAGCTTCTGGACGGGCAGATATCAAAGCTGGTCGGCACCACCAAGCCGACAATCACAGCGATTCGCGAGCGCACCCATTGGAACATCAACAATATTGAGCCCATCGACCCGGTCGCGCTGGGCCTGTGCAAGCAATCCGAGCTGGACGCCGCAGTGCAGAAGGCCAACGCCAAGATTGCCAAGGAAGGCGGCGGTATGTCGGACGATGAGCGGCGCAAGCTGGTATCGACCGAGCAAAGCCTGGATATGGACGCCGAGCCAAAGATCCCCTCGGCCATCGAGGGGCTTGAGACTTTCACCCTTACCGGTACGGAAGAAAAGAAAGAGGTCGAGGCGCCGATTGATGCCGACAGCTTATTCAATCTTCCTGATGACGATGGCAAAGGCGACGAAGACTAAGAAACAGCCCCGGCCCCGCGCCGGGGTAATTCATTATTGTGAATATCGGTAAGCTTTTAGCCCAATATGTCGCTTCGGTCCAAATCGGGGAATGTCAGCAATTCTTGAAACCGACGGAAAGCGCTGCTGGAACTGGGATGAGGTATTCATCACCATTTCTTAGGAAACTGACTTCCAAACGAACGATGTCACGAATGATGTTTCGGACGTTTTCGGGCTGTGAACATAGCATTGCGGTTGCACGTACAGCGCTTTTGTTGAATGCGTCGAATACCTGATCTGGTGCCGGATGCCGCCAAACCTGTTGTGTGACTTCGGTTGAAATCGCGGCGAACCCCGCCGATGAAAGAACGGTTTTGACTTCCTGCTCGTCGGCGAACCGAAAACAAGGTGGGGCTGCAGGCATTTTTGGACTGGGAACTCCATACCTTTTGATGGCAGAAAGCACGATGCCAAACCCTTCGCCTGGCTTGGGCGCAGCCCACACGGTAAAGGCAAAAGCTCCGCCGGGTTTCAGCACTCTCCACGCTTCAGCCCCCCGCCTTTTTAGGTTCCGGCAAATGATTCATGCCAAAGCCCATGACGACAGCATCAAATGTCTCATCCTCGAACGGCAGGTCCCGCGCATCGCCTTGGCAAAACTCAATCTCGCGATAGACCTGTCGAGCCAAATCTACCTGCGCACGGGAAAAATCCAGCCCCGTCGATCTGGCGCCCATTTCGAGGGCTGCGGCGGCAACTTAGCCAGCGCCAGTTGCGACATCCAAGACACGATCACTCGCCTTGACACGAGCCGCTTGCAACATTGGCACGGCTGACTGCGCAGAGAGCACACCCCAATGATCGTGGTAGGCGCCGGCGGCTCGCTCCCATCCGTTCCTTTCAAATTCGGTGAATGGCTCAATATCTTCTGATGTAAACGTCATGGAGGCTTGTACCATGTTTTGCTGTTCGTCGCGATTCTAGCAGCTGCCGCGCAGCCTAATCCAGCGAACAGCAGTTTCGTCCCGCGTTGCCAGCGGTCCTCACACTCATGGACCATTTGCACCGCATCCGACGCGATCTCCGCTGCCTGACCGGGGCGCTCGATGAACAGCCCACAGAGGTGCGATGCGCCGTCATGTTGCGGCGTAGGTCAAAATCGAACCAATCGACGAGACAACGCAGTTCCTGAACCAAGAGCGGCTGGACGTTGGGAGCACATATGAGTCCCTCGCGCGCCGCGTCGAAAAGCTGATCACGAAAGCCGAAGAAGCAGGCGACGACGGCTTTGCCCTCGCCGCAATGGATGGTTTGCGAAAGCTGCTGAAAGACATCGCGACGATGCACGGCACGATGGCAAACAATTTGTCCGTCTCAGTCACCCTCGCGGAATCACCCGAATAGGTCACGCTCAAAGCCAGCTTGACCGCTGTCTGCGACGATGTGCCCGAGGCGCGCGAGCCTCTGCTGCGCCACATGCGCCACCATTTCCTCAGCGTCACGAAAGAGGAGTCGGTGCTATGAAATCGCCTCACTCAGAATTTCTCGGTTGGGATCACCACGCTTGTGACCGCGCAAGGCGTCTTGAGGCGGCGAGCGCGGCAGGACATCCCGAATGGGTTGAACTACCAGCGACCCGACCAGACGCGAAAGGGGAAGGCAAGTATTTCACGGGCAAGCCGTGCAGGCAGGACCACGTCACACCACGATACGCTGTGGGTGTGTGCTGTGGGTGGAGGCTTTCATTTTCGCGGCGCATCCTCATCAGGTAAATCAACCGCCTTGATTGTTGCGGGTTCTGTCTGGGGTGGTGGAGGCACACGAGGTTATGTCCGCCAATGGCGGGCAACGGATAACGCGCTTGAAAGCGTGGCGGCTTTATCCTGTGATTCACTGTTGTGCCTTGATGAATTGTCCCAGGTGGAGGCTAAGGCGGCAAGCTCTGCAGCGTATATGCTGGCGAACGGAAAGGGGAAGGCCCGCGCTGGGCGCGAGGGACAGGCTCGTAAGGTGCTGGAATGGCGCGTGCTGTTCCTATCGAATGGCGAGATCGCCCTAGCGGACAAGATCAAAAAGGGCGGGGGGCGGATTGCAGCCGGGATGGAAGTGCGCGTAATCGACCTGCGAGCCGATGTCGGCGAGGGTATGGGGATATTTGAGGATATCCACGACGCAACTGACCCGGCCGGCTTTGCACAAACCCTCAAGCAGACGTCCAACACCATTATTGGCCACCACCGAACCAAACCGCGTGGGCTTTGTGAAAACTGAGGGTGACACGGAGGTAGAGGAAATCGAAAGCTCCTTCTTTTTCATGGTTCAGCCTCTGAAAGAGGTTTTGGCGGGTTTGGATTATCGCAGCGTGGTGTCAGAATTGCTCACTGAAGGTGCAATAGTTTCACAAAATGGCATGCCCCATAAGGTTTTCCATGTATCCAGCGGTGGCGGAAAGCACCGTCTGTATCAGATTGATCGTTCAAATCTCGACACCGGCGCTGGGCAGGCTGATGACATGCCCAATTGATTGGGATGCGCTGCGCAATGTCTTTGCGCCCGGTACGCCCGACGTGTCCCGTGGCGCAGAAGGTGAATCTGTCACCTATCTGGGAGAGGTTATGCCTCGTTGGCTGGCTCGTGACCGGATGAAAGAGCGGGCGGCAATTCTGGAATACCATGGTGGCATAACGCGGGCTGAGGCCGAGGCGCTAGCGTTTCGTGGCCTTGATACACTCGCCAAAAAAAGCCTATGTCAGGTTTGGGTGGGTCGTAAATGGGATCAGGGTCAGGACCTACTAATTTCTTGTGCAGATGACAAACTTCTGAATCAGTGCCCTCGAACATCAGGAGGATAACATGTCGGATCAATTTTGGTTCAGTGAAGAACAGTTGGCGCGGATCGAGCCGTGTTTTCCTTTGTCACACGGGGTACCGCGGGTGGTGATCGCCGTGTCATCAACGGCATAATTCATGTTATCCGCAACGGGTTGCGCTGGCGGGATGCACCGGAAGTCTACGGGCCGCATAAAACCCTCTTAACAGGCTCATCCGCTGGTCGAAGATGGAGGCGCCCTTCATGGAGCCTTGCCAATTGTGAGTGAACTCGTCGCCATGGCGCACGCCGTCGGCCGTGCGGAACCACCGGTAGTCGAGCAGGTCGAGGTAGACGTAGATGCCCCGCTTCTTCAACTCGGC
>JAAEUB010000103.1 GCA_024227755.1 Paracoccaceae bacterium
AACCAGGGGATATGGCTCCTGGTTTTCCTCAAGACCTGTAGGGACATAAAGATTGAAATCCCGCTCAAAGCCTTCAAATATTACTTGAAAATGCCGTAGCTCGCCGCTGCGCGCGGGCAGGCTGGCCATCATCAGGAAAAGGGAGAGTATTATCAGGCGCATGTTATTTCTTTGCGGGCATTATGCCGATCCGGTCAAGGATCTGCTCAAATTTGGCCTCTTCGCGCGGTTTCGTGCCAAACTTGGCTTTCAAAACATCGAATTTCTGGCGCAGAGCCTGTTTTTCAGAGCCCTGACAATCATTCCAAGGGCGCCCCTGCAGCCCCATGACGATAACATAATAGCCAATGAAATGCGGTTTTGCGCCGTTTTCCAGCAACCTGGTATATGCGGCATCGGCCCCAATTGCGCGCAGCTCATCGGCCGAGTGGATACCCGCCCGCGCAAAGGACACGTCCGATGCGGGGCCAAGATTGCGAATGCTTGATACCGGTTCTGCCATAGGCAGAACCTATAGGGCACCAGACGGGTTTAAAACCTCAGATGCTGGCCCAATCGGTAAAAACGACCGGCGATTCTTTGGTTTCTTTACGATTATGCCGGGGTTTAAACGGATCCGTGGGTTTCGGTTCTTTCAAAAACCTGACCTCGTTCTTGGTCTTTTTGACTACTGATTGCTCGATTGCTGAAGCCATGAAAGCCTCCTGCTACAAGGCCCGCCAAGTCTGATTGGGTAGGCCGCCACAAAAACCCTGCCGCGTCCCTCTTACCGGGGAAGTACAATGAGGCTTTCCCATGAACGCGGTACCAGAAAGGCACAATCTGGGTGATATTGTGGTCTGAAACCAAAAAAAGAGGGGGCTTTTACGACGAGAACAGGAAATGCAACACGTCGCCGTCCTTTACCCCATAGGCTTTGCCTTCGGCACGCATTTTTCCGGCTTCCTTGGCGGGTTGCTCGCCGCCTAAAGCGACAAAATCGTCATAAGCAATGGTCTCGGCGCGGATAAAACCGCGTTCAAAATCACCGTGAATGACACCCGCCGCCTGTGGGGCCTTGGTGCCCAGACGGATGGTCCAGGCGCGCGCTTCCTTAGGGCCGACGGTGAAATAGGTCTCCAGATGCAAAAGCTCATATCCAGCCTGGATCAAGCGATCCAGCCCGGCCTCGTGCAGCCCCATTTCCTCAAGGAACATTTCCTGTTCACTTGCGTCTAACTGGCTGATTTCCTCTTCAATCTTGGCCGAGATAACCACCGCCGCATTGCCCTCAGCCACCGCCATCTCTGCGACCGCTTCGGAATACTCATTGCCGTCGGCTGCGTTATCCTCGTCGACATTGCAGACATAAAGGATCGGCTTGGTGGTCAGAAGCTGCAGCATGTTCCAAGCCTTGCGGTCCTCCTCATCCACCTCAACAATGCGTGCCGGTTTGCCGTCTTCAAGTGCGGCCATGGCGGCGCGCATCAGGCGTTCTTGCTGGATCGCTTCCTTATCGCCGCCTTTGACCTTGCGGACGATGTTTTGCAGGCGTTTTTCGATGCTTTCCATATCCGCCAGCATCAACTCGGTCTCGATCACCTCGGCGTCCTCAACCGGATTGACCCGGCCCTCGACATGGGTGACGTCGCCGTCGTCAAAGCAGCGCAGCACATGGGCGATTGCGTCAACCTCGCGGATATTGGCCAGAAACTGGTTGCCCAGCCCTTCGCCTTTCGATGCACCCTTCACCAACCCGGCAATATCAACGAACGTCATTCGCGTCGGAATGATCTCTTTTGACCCGGCAATTGCGGCCAGTTTGTCCAACCGCGCGTCCGGTACTGCAACCTCGCCGACATTCGGCTCAATCGTGCAGAAGGGGAAGTTCGCGGCCTGGGCCGCAGCAGTTCGCGTTAAAGCGTTGAAAAGCGTCGATTTACCCACGTTTGGCAGGCCGACAATGCCCATTTTAAAGCCCATGCGGCCCTCCTGATCCTAGCCCCGCGCCTTCTAGGGGTTTGCGCGTGCGGGCGCAAGCGTGCTAGCGCCGGGCATATGTTACTGATCGAAACCCAGGCTGATGTGGACAAGGGTGCGGCGTGGCTGGCGCGGGCTGAACCGTGTTTTGCCGCGGCTCTCAAGCTTACGGGCCCTCTGCCGCTCAGGCTTAAGCCGGACGGATTTTCAGCCCTGCTTGACGCGATTGTCAGCCAGCAAGTCAGTCTGGCCTCGGCGGCAGCAATCTGGCAACGCCTAACTAGCGCCGGGTTGGATGACCCCGAGCGCATGAAAAAAGCCAGCGATGACGATCTGCGCGCGGTTGGCCTGTCGCGCCCGAAAATGCGCTATGCTCGCGCATTGGCCGGGGCCGATCTGCCTTATGCCGATCTCCGTCGGTTGCCGGACGACGTGGTTATCGCGCGTCTGACCGAAGTTACCGGCATTGGCCGCTGGTCGGCCGAGATCTACGCAATGCAGTCACTTGGCCGCCGGGATGTTTTCGCCGCCGGGGATCTGGCACTGCAGGAAGCGGCGAAACTGGTTTTCGCTCTTGCCGATCGCCCCACTGAAAGCGCCCTGCGCGCCATGGCCGCAGCCTGGTCGCCCAACAGGGGCGTTGCAGCTCGCCTGCTCTGGGCCTATTACCGGGTCCACAAATCACGCGCATAGACAAGGCAGGGATCAGAAAATGGCACGAACACTCGACATGAAACGCCGTCCGGCGGCCTCGGGGCAGACGAAATCGGTGGTTGTATTCCTGCATGGCTACGGCGCTGACGGTTCCGACCTTCTTGGCCTTGCCGACCCGCTGGCACCGTTCCTGCGCGACACGGTATTCATCGCGCCGGATGCGCCGGAAAAAAGCATGGGCAACCCCATGGGTTTTCAGTGGTTCCCAATCCCCTGGCTTGACGGATCAACCGAAGAAGACGCCGCGCGCGGCATTGCCCAGGCGGCCGAGGATGTCGACGCTTTCATCGATCAGGTGCTTGAGCAAGAGGGTATAACACCTTCACAACTCATCCTTTTTGGCTTTTCCCAAGGCACGATGATGGCCCTGATGGTCGCCCCGCACCGGGCCGAGCCCGTCGCCGGGATCGTTGGTATTTCAGGTCGTTTGCTTGAGCCTGAAACCTTCGCCGAGGGTGTCGTTTCGCGCATGCCGATCATGCTGATCCACGGCGATCAGGACGATATGGTGCCAATGGGTCATTTCCATGAGGCCGGCGAGGCGCTCGAGGCGGCCGAGTTTGATGTCTACGGCCACGTGATGAAGGGAACCGGCCATGGTATCGCCCAGGACGGCCTTTCAGTGGCGCTGACATTCATGGCCCAGCGTCTGGGGATTGAGCTCAAAACCCAGTAAAGACAACCCCATCTTTTTACCTCCAGAGCGCCCAAATCTTGGGGCTTGCCAGATGGGTGGTGCCATATATAGTCCGGGCTATGCGGGGCCATTATGGTGCGGAGTAAATGGACGGAGATTTCAGAACTGAATTTGTGCGACGGCGCGCTGAGGGTGGTAAGCATTCCGCCTTGGTGCTTAATGCCGATTACCGCCCGCTTTCCTATTATCCCCTGTCACTTTGGCCGTGGCAGGAGGCGGTAAAAGCAGCGTTCTTGGAGCGTGTGACGATCCTTGCCGAATATGACGAAGTGGTGCGCAGTCCTTCACTGGAAATACGCATACCCTCGGTTGTGGTCCTGAAAGATTATGTCAAACCACAAAAACGCGTCGCCTTCACCCGCTTCAACCTTTTTCTGCGCGATGAGTTTTGTTGCCAGTATTGTGGCGCTCGGGGTGACCTGACCTTTGATCACGTGGTGCCACGCGCGCGTGGCGGGGTGACAAGTTGGGAAAACGTGGTGGCGGCTTGTGGTCGTTGCAACTTGCGAAAGGGTGCACGGCCCCTGCATCGCTCCGGCCTGTCCCTGAACCGACCGCCGCGCCAGCCCGAGGCCGAAAAGCTGCGCAATATCGGTCGCAAGTTCCCGCCCGGATATCTGCACGAAAGCTGGATGGATTTCCTCTATTGGGACGCCGAGCTTGAGGCGTAATGTCCCCCGATGAGCTGGCCGCGCAATGACCCTCGCATAGATGATGAAACCTGGGAGGGGTGGCAGGCACAATTTGGCGAAAGCGACCACGCGGCAGGGTTTGAAATAACCCGCGATTTCCAGCCCTTCAATCAGATGAACGACATGTTCACCCGCGCATTTTGGGACCCGGCAGTGCGCTCGCACGACACCGACGGGTTCTTTGCCAGCTACCGGATGGAAAGCGCGCCGCGGCGCGGAGACGGGTTTTCCCTTCGTGATTTTGCCCTTAGGAACGCCGCCTGGGTGGTCAGCGATATCATCTCAAACCGCGCGGGCGAAACCGGTCTGCGCGAGGGGTTTCAGGGGGCAATTCAGCCCGATACCCCGGTTGCCCCGGTTCAGGCAGAACTGGCCAACCCGCAAGAAGAAGCTAGCGAAATCAAGCGTATAGCCAAGCTTTTTGGTGCTGATATCGTTGGCATTACTGAAATCGACCCGCGCTGGCACTATACCCACCGTCCCGATACGCGCGACATGACCGCGATAGAGGACCCTCTGCCCGAAGGCATGACCCACGTCATCATCATGGGTCACGCGATGGATTTTGATCTGGTCGAAACCTATCCCAGCGCCCTTGCCGGTGCCTCGACTGGGCGCGAATACTCGCACGAGGCCGCGATCTGTATCCAGCTGGCCACATATATTCGAAATCTTGGGTTCAAGGCCGTGGCCAGCATGAATGACACCGCATTGGTCATTCCTTATGCGATCAAGGCCGGGTTGGGGGAATACGGGCGCAATCAGATGGTTCTGACCCCGGAATTTGGCCCACGGGTGCGGTTTTCAAAGGTGTTTACTTCGTTGCCACTGGCGATGGATGCACCCAGAAAACTGGGACTGGCGCAATACTGCAATTCGTGCACAATTTGCGCCAAATCCTGCCCGCCAAAGGCGCTTCCCTCAGGGCCACCCGATTTGGGCGCAGGATCGCCCTCGACCATTGCCGGGGTGAAGAAATGGAATGCAGATTGCGAAAAATGCTTTGGCTACTGGGCTAAACTCAAAACCGATTGTGCAATTTGCATGCGGGTTTGCCCGTTCAACCGCCGTTATGCACGCTGGCAAGACCGGTTATGGCGCTGGCTTGCATTGAGGCGGGCACCGGCGCTGGCGCATTGGTGGCAGGCGCGCCAGGGTACACGGCCACGACTAAAACCCCGCGATTGGTGGGCACGAAAAGGAAACTGATATGAGTGATGCCTTCTTTACCCCCGTATCGGGCTTTGACCTGCCGCGTTTTGCCGGGGTGCCGACCTTCATGCGCCTGCCGCATGTTGATTTCGACCATTCGCGTTTTAACGAGGTTCAGATCGGCCTGATTGGTGCACCCTGGGATGGTGGCACAACAAATCGCCCTGGCCCACGCCACGGGCCACGCCAGCTGCGCGATGCTTCAACCATGATCCGGGCGCAAAATGGCGCCACCGGGGTCAGACCGTTTGAGGCGGTGAACTGTGCTGATCTTGGCGACGTGGCCCCAAACCCGGCCAGTATCTCTGACTCACTGGCCCGCTTTACCGCGTTTTATGACCGGGTTAAGGCGGCGGGGATCAGGCCATTGACTGCGGGTGGGGATCATTTGTGTTCCCTGCCAATCCTGCGCGCCATGGCGGCAGGTGCCCCAGTTGGCATGGTGCATTTTGACAGCCATACCGACCTTTTCAACTCGTATTTCGGTGGCCAGATGTTCACCCACGGAACGCCCTTCAGGCGGGCAGTAGAAGAGGGGCTTCTTGATCCCAAGCGTGTGGTGCAGATCGGTATTCGCGGCACCGCCTACGACAATGAGGACCGCGATTTTGCCGATGCGGTCGGTATCCGGGTGATCGCGATTGAGGAGTTTTTTGCCCGTGGCCTTTCCGATGTCATGGCTGAGGCGCGCGAGATTGTCGGCAGCAACCCAACTTACGTCAGCTATGATATTGACTTTGTCGATCCCGCATTTGCGCCGGGCACCGGCACGCCCGAAATCGGCGGCCCAAACTCGTTTGAAGCGATTAAAGTGGTGCGAGCCTTGAAAGGCCTGAACATTATCGGCGCGGATATGGTCGAGGTGTCGCCGCCCTTTGATACCTCTGGTGCCACCGCATATCTGGGCGCGTCGATCCTGTTTGAGCTTTTGTGCGTTATGGTCTGAATTTGTAAAAACCCCGATTTGAGGTCGGAGTTTTTGTAAATTCGCGGTTTTTGGCTTGGGAAATTTACAAATTCACCCCGAGCAGCTTGCCCCCCCCATAACGCAGAACCTGGCGCATTGGGCGTGGTTCAGGGCGACGTCGCCCTCGGCGTCGGCAAGGCTGGCCCCCATTTCAAAAGCCGGCTTATAGGGCAACAGAGTACATGCAAGCACCACAGGGGACCCGGCGCCCTTGCGTTTGACCACCATCCGGGCGCTGGCGCACATGATGTCATTGGAGGATTTACCTAAAATGCCCCAGCAGGACGTGGTGATTTCCGGCACTTCCGCCATTTCATCCATTTCGGGAAAAATTACTGTCATTGCAGGGTCTTGCGAGTTTATCTTAATGTTGTGTAGGGCAAAAAACTCGCCGTATCCCGTCCGCACCTCTGTCTCATTTTCCAACCAGAGCGCACGCCCCGCAACCGCCATTTTAAACCCGTGATCGCGCAGCCATTTCATACCCTTAAAAGTGATGTCAAAAGAACCTTGCCCGCGGATTTCATCGTGACGCGCGGCCTGCCAATGATCCAGGGAAACCCTTAAAGTCAGCTTGTCACCATACTCCCTAATCAGCTCTAACAGCCCGTTTTGTATGTGTTTTCTCATCATCGGTCGCATCGCATTGGTCAACACTAAGACGTCATATCCCCGCCTCAGAGAGGCACGTAAAATGGCTATGATCTCGGGGTTCATAAACGGTTCGCCACCGGTAAAACCGATCTCGCGCACAGGCCAGCCACGATCCTCAATCTGGCCCAGATAATCGGTAACTTCAGTGGTCGTCATGAAGGCAAGACGGTCGTTGATCGGCGAGCTTTCTATGTAGCAATTCACGCAAGCAATATTGCATAACGTCCCGGTATTAAACCATAAAGTCCGGGGATTGCTCAGGGGTACGCGGGCACGCATGCTGCCATCCGCCGTCTGGTTTGGGTCAAGAAACTTGCCCGCATTCGCTCTTTCGACCATCTGGTCCATGATGTCGCCCTGTACTATGTTCACTTGGTGCTAACCTATGGGTCGAAAATGAAAACCCCCGAACCTTTCTCCTGACAGATATGTGAAGGATGTTGAGCTTCGCCAAATGGGTGGTAGACTTTGCTTTAGGTTCTGAGTAAATGCAGTTGTTAGCGCTAACGAGCTCAGCAAGGAGAGGTTTAATGGTCTCACGTGTCATCCCGGTCGATCCCTTTGATTTGGTCATTTTCGGTGGGACCGGGGACCTTGCTCAACGTAAGATATTACCAAGTCTTTTCAAGCGTTTCCGCGATGGTCAGGTGCCGAAAGAGGCACGTATCATTGGGGCGGCGCGATCGGATATGGATGATGCTGAGTACCGCGAGTTCGTCGCTGGGGCGGTCAAGGGAGAAGGTGGGCAAAGCAGGGCTGCGATCAAGACACTTAACGCCTTTCTGGATTGCATCAGTTACATACCGATTGACGCCAAAGGCAGTGCCGGCTGGAGCGAACTGGCGGCGATGATGCGACCCGACATTGTGCAGGCCTTTTATTTCTCAGTTGGGCCAAGCCTGTTTGGATCGCTGGCTAAGCGTTTGAAAAAGCACAAAATAGCCCATAAAGATGCTCGTATTGTGGTCGAAAAACCCTTCGGTCATGACCTTGCCTCGGCCCGTGATTTGAACGCCACGTTGGCGCGACATTTTGAAGAACACTGCATCTATCGGATTGATCATTATCTGGGCAAGGAAACCGTGCAGAACCTGATGGCGGTGCGGTTCGGCAACATGTTGTTTGAGCCGCTTTGGAATGCGCAATACGTTGACCACGTGCAGATCACAGTCGCCGAAACCATCGGTGTCGACGGGCGCGGGGCCTATTATGACAATTCCGGTGCCATGCGTGACATGGTGCAAAACCACCTGATGCAGCTTTTATGTCTGACCGCGATGGAGCCACCGTCAAAGTTCGGACCAGATGCGGTTCGTGACGAAAAACTTAAAGTTA
>JAAEUB010000104.1 GCA_024227755.1 Paracoccaceae bacterium
GAAGCACATCAGGTATAACGGGAGTCGAATTCATGACTGAAAAGCGTGAAATAATTCTTGATAATCTCTATGGAGCGGTGGTTGAAGGTGATCAGAATACCGCTTTGACATTGGTAAAAGAGGCCCTGGCTGTCGGCACGGCACCTCGGGAAATTTTGAATGACTGTATGATCATGGCGATGTCTGAGGTTGGCGAATTGTTTGAGTGCGGGGAGTATTTCGTTCCTGAAATGCTACTGTCCGCACGTGCCATGAAAAACGGCATGAATTACCTCAAGCCATATCTGATCGAAGACGGCAACAAGAGTAATGGACGGCTGGCATTAGGATCGGTAAAGGGTGATCTTCACGATATCGGGAAGAATGTGGTAACCATCCTGCTGGAAAGTGCCGGTATTGAAGTCATCGATTTGGGTGTTGATGTGCCACCGGAGCGCTTCGTTGAGGCAGTACGCGATGATGGCGTTAAGGTTATCGGTATGTCCTGTCTGCTGACCACCACTCTGCCAGTCATGAGAGACGTAATATACCATCTGGGCGAAGCTGGCATGCGCAATGACGTTACCGTTTTGGTGGGCGGAGCACCCGTTACACAAGACTTCGCAGATCACATTGGCGCCGATCATTTCGCGCCAGACGCCAATCAGGCAGTGAAACTGGCCAAGTCACTGTTTGATGCATAACAGCAGCACGCGAATAACCAGTTCAGCCCGCGGCAACCGCTTGAAACGGGAATACGCGGTGAACGGCGCAGACTTGATTGCCGGCATCCACGCCGGGAAATGCGTTGAGTTCATTCCTGCCTTTCCCAAAATGATATCGACAGCGATATCGTCAGGCCTGGCATCATGCCGGCGATCGCGCGCCAAGCCTGTACACGACAGTGATTGCGTGGCAGAAATGATCGCATACACGATTCCGGGACACGACCCATTGCCTGTCGGATTTCCAGGGGAGAGACAAGTATGACCATGACGTGCGGTGAAGCCACGATGCGCCTGCTGGCGCGCTATGGTGTAACAACCGTTTTCGGGATACCCGGCGTTCACACACTGGATATGTGCCGCGGCCTCAGCTTTGGTGGCAACTCGGGCGAACTATCTCATGTGCAGGCCCGCAACGAACAGGGAGCCGGCTTCATGGCCGAAGGCTGGGCTCGCGCTACTGGCGAGGTAGGAGTTGCCGTCGTCATCTCCGGCCCTGGCGTCACCAATGCCTCGACCGCGCTTGGGCAGTGCTACGCTGATAGCCTTGCGATGTTGCTGATTTCCGCCGAACCCGACAGCCGCTCAATCGGCAAAGGCTGGGGGGTGCTGCACGAGATCACCGAACAGAAGAAGGTGACCGAGCCTCTGACCGCGTTCTCGGCCACCGCACGGAGCGCTTCTGATGTGCCGGAACTGATGGCCAGGGCTTTCTCTATCTTCTCTAGCCAGAGGCCTCGCCCGGTCCATATCTCAATTCCCACCGATGTTCAAAGTGAGGTAGTAGAGGAGGATTGGCAGCCGGTGCCTCTACCCCGTCGCCCGCAGGCTCGGGCGGAGTTGGTTGAACATGCTTGTGCGATGTTGAAGGGTGCCAAACGACCACTGATCATGGTCGGTGGCGGTGCCACTGCGGCAACCGCAGAAATCAGGAGTATTGCAGAAACGCTGGGGGCGGTGGTCATCTCTTCCACTGCGGGCAAAGGCATTCTGCCAGATTCCCATCCGCTGCATCTGACAGGATCGACGGTGCGCCCCGAGGTGCGCGATTATCTGAAAACCGCAGATTGTATTCTGGCCGCCGGTACCGAGATTTCAGAAACCGACAGTTTCGTCGCGCAGCTGGAACTGAACGGCGATCTGATCCGCATCGATATTGACCCGGGCAAGATCAACGATGTCTACCGCCCAAACCTGGGCATTATCGGCGACGCAGCACCGGCACTTGCCAATCTCGGGGTGATGCTGGAGGGCCATGACGGTTCTGCGCGTTGCATCAGAGCCGAAGTTGAGGTGAGAGAGGTCAGGGCCGCGATCATGGCAGGCCTGAGCCCCACAGAACAGCGGCATGTGAAGGTGCTCACGGCATTGCGCAAGGCTACGCCTGCCAACACCATCTTTTCAGGCGATGCCTGCCAGCTGGTCTATACCGGCGCCTTCGCCTTTGATGTGCCAGGACCGCGGCAATGGTTCTATCCAGCCGGCTTCTGCGCACTTGGCAACGGGCTGCCCAACGGGATCGGCGCCGCCATGGCGCGGCCTAACACACCTGTTGTGGTGCTGGCCGGCGATGGCGGGTTCATGTTCACCATGACGGAACTGATGGTAGCAGCCGAGCTTGGCCTGGCCCTGCCTATCATCATTTGGGAAAATGGAGGCTTAAAGCAAATTCAGGATGACATGGATGCCCGCGACATAACCCGTGTCGGGGTTGAAGGGATCAACCCGGATTTCGTTGCGCTGGCGCAGGCCTGTCACTGCAGTGGAGTTCATATCGATAGCGAAGAGATGTTTACGAAAGCTATTTGCGAAGCCCTGAGCGCAGATCGACCAACCCTGATCGTGGTTCGCGAAAACGACCCGTGGCTGCGCTAAACAAAATCAGTTTGAGGTTGCCGGGTGTTGAATAGATCCCAATCAAAAACCCGTTCGGCACGAGGGTGTTACCTGTGTCTTGGGTACAAACTGTTACCCATGTCTCCGGGTCGGACCC
>JAAEUB010000105.1 GCA_024227755.1 Paracoccaceae bacterium
CGTGATGGGACCAAGTGCCATGCCCACGGAAAAAGCCAGCATCAGGGTTGCGCATAGCGGCACCATCTGTTTTGGCGTAGCGTAGTCCCCGGCATGAGACAGGATGATGGGATAAATCGACATCGCGAAGCCCCCCAGAATGCCCACCAGTATCACGTAGGCCCACAGTGACATGGTTGGCATAAAGGCGATGATCGCGGAAAATAATGCCATCATTATCATGCCGAAGATCATGACCTTGCGCCGGTCACGCTTATCCGAGGCCCAGCCCATTGGCCATTGCAGCGCAAGTGCGCCGATTTGCAGCGCCGCACTGAGCATTACGGCGCCCGAAATCTCCAGTCCGATTTCCACTCCATAGAGTGCGATCAGGTTGTTCATCGGGCTGTTGGTCATGCCCAGGCACATGCAGCCGACCACCGCCAGCGGGGTTGTCTGGTAAACCTTTTTAAGGTTCATTCTTGCCTTCAGCGGCGGTGTCGGGTTACCCCCTTCGCGCAGTGCGACCGGTAGCAATGAGAGTGAAAAGAGAGCGCTTACCAACATGAAATGCCAGTTCCCACTGATCGCGGAAAAGGTAAACACCAGCGGCCCGAGCGCCTGGGCCGTCTTGTAGAAAATCATGTAGACACTCATTACGCGGCCGCGCACCGAGGCTTTCGTCTCGCCGGAAATCCAGCTGTCGGAAATAGTCAGCAAGCCGGCAAAACAGATCCCGGAGAAAATTCGCGCGCTGGTCCACAGCGCCAGATCGGTATCGATGGCGAGCGCCAGTGTCAGGGTCGACAATACCGTCGCAAAACAGGCGAAGGCGCGTATATGGCCAATACGCTGAATCAGGCGTGGCGCGTAGAAACAGCCCAGAAAAAAACCGGTTGCGAAACCAGCCGACATGATTCCGATTTCGGATGTGCTGAACCCCGCCTCCTGCATTCGTAACGGAAGCAGCGCCGACAGCAGCCCCATGCCGCCTTGCAGGAAGACAACTCCGGTAATTATGGCGCCAACCGCGGTATATGGATTCATGCCGACAGCTTACTGTAAATCGGTGAGTGGCTTGATGAATTTTTTCGATTGAGGCAAACGATCAAGAGCGGTGACAAATAATCCATTCAAGCGACTCCATGACTATCTCTTTTAGCCCGGAAATTTCATAAATGGCTATTTGTTCAAAC
>JAAEUB010000106.1 GCA_024227755.1 Paracoccaceae bacterium
ATCAAGATCGTTAACCGACCAGCCGGCCTTTTCAAGCGCTTTGCGCGACGCATAGACCGGGCCAACACCCATGATCGACGGGTCAAGTCCCACGGTCGCATAAGAGGCGATACGGGCCAGTGGTATGATGCCACGCTTTTCGGCATTTTCAGCACTCATCAACAGGGTTGCAGCAGCGCCGTCATTGAGGCCCGAAGCATTAGCCGCCGTGACTGAGCCCTCGCGATCAAATGCCGGGCGCAGCTTCTGCATTGCCTCCATTGTCGCGCCGTGACGGATGTATTCGTCGGAATCAACCACGATATCACCCTTACGGGTTTTCACCGTGAAAGGTGTGATTTCGTCAGCGAATTTTCCCGCTTTTTGCGCGGCCTCCGCCTTGTTTTGCGATACAACGGCGAATTCATCCTGCTGGTCGCGGCCAATCTGCCATTGCTTGGCCACGTTTTCGGCGGTAGTGCCCATGTGGTAGCCGTTGAAAGCATCCCACAGACCGTCTTTGATCATGCAGTCGATGAACTTCATGTCACCCATCTTTTGCCCCGGGCGCAGATTGGCGACATGCGGACTGAGGCTCATGTTTTCCTGGCCACCTGCAGCGACGATATCGGCATCGCCCAGCTGGATATGCTGCGCACCCAGAGCAACGGCGCGCAGGCCGGAACCGCAAACCTGATTGATGCCCCAGGCAGCGCTTTCGATTGGCAGGCCGGCATTGACATGCGCCTGACGGGCCGGGTTCTGGCCCTGACCGGCTGAAAGAACTTGCCCGAGGATGGTTTCCGAAACCTCGCCCTTTTCGATCCCGGCCCGGGCAACGACTGCCTCCAGAACCGCTGCACCAAGGTCATGCGCAGGCGTGTTTGCAAAAGATCCGCTAAAGCTGCCAACAGCTGTCCGTGCTGCTGAAGCGATTACTACATTTGTCATGGTTTTCTCCCTTAAGAAAAATACATTCAGGCACCCTGAGGATACCTGGTTTTTGGAGGGTTAGCTGGTTCAACGGGCTGGAAGATGGTGGTTATCTCCGACCCGGTAGTGTCGTGCCAAACAACTTGGCATTGGGGCCGCATTCGCCC
>JAAEUB010000107.1 GCA_024227755.1 Paracoccaceae bacterium
GAAGTTGAAGGGCAGCAGATCGTTTATGTCTGCGTCGGTAGCACGCTGCGGTAATTCGGTGAGGACATGGCGCAAGTAGGCCAACGGTTCGACGCCGCAAGCCCTGCAGGTCAACATCATGACCTTGACCCCAAAACTAGGACCAGGGTGTGATAATTATGCCGCGATTTTAGCGGTCATTTGCAGTCTTGCCTCCTGTGGTGTTTTGTATCCGATAGCCGAGTGCAGGCGCTGCCGGTTGTAATAGACCTCGATATATTCGAAGATTTCGCGTCTGGCCTTATTTCTGGTTGCGAAATGGGCGTTGTGAACGAGCTCGATTTTGATGCTCGAAAAGAAGCTCTCCATAGGCGCGTTGTCGAGACAATTTCCCTTGCGGCTCATGGACTGTTTGAAGCCATGGCGTGCTATAAGTCTGCGGTAATCGTGACAGGCATACTGAACACCGCGATCGGAATGCAGGATCAGTCCCGCCGCCGGCCTGTGGCGCATAATGGCCATGTTCATGGCGTCGATACAAAGCGTTGCATGCAGGCTGCAGGACATGCCCCAACCGACGATTTCCCGTGTAGCCATATCCTTGATGCTGGCAAGATAGAGCCAGCCTTCATCGGTGGCGCAATAGGTGATATCGGCCAGCCAGACCGTGTTGGGGACCAGCAGATCAAACTGCCGGTTTACAAGGTCGGGCGATGGTGCCAGGCCGTGCTTGCTGTCTGTTGTAACGGGGCACCTCTTTTTCCTGCGCGGCGGGCGAATATCGTTTTCTTTCATCAGCTTTGCCACCTTCTTCCTGGAGACTTTCCAGCCCTCACGGCGCAGTTGCGCATGAATGCGCGGTGCCCCATAGCGGCGCTTGTGAAGCTTGAATATCTTGATGATCCGCGCCAGCAAGGCGGCATCCGCATCGGTGCGTTCCGCGCGTCGCACTGCCCCAGCGGCAAATGCATGATAGGCGCTGCGACAGACCTTCAATACCCGGCACATCAGGCGGACCGCAAATTGACACAGATGAGCCGAAATGAAGGCATGTTTCGCGGTCATGTTTTCCCCGCCCACTGTGCGAAAAAAGCCGATGCCTTCCTCAGGATGTCGTTTTCCTCGCGGGCTTCCTTGAGGTCCCGGCGCAGCCTGGAAAGTTCGGCTGCGTCCGCCTTCTGGCGCGCAAGGGCTTGCGACGATCCGGCAGCCAACCGTTCAAGATGCCACGTCTTGATCTGCGCTGGCGTCAGACACAGTTCGTCGGCAACGCTCCGGTAGTTGGCACCGCTGCATGAAAGGCGGGCAACGGCCTCATCCTTGTACTCATCCGAAAAGCGACGCTTCGTTCCTTGACCCATGATAATTCTCCGGTTCCTGGGGTTGTTTTACCCCTGGTCCTAGTTTTGGGGTCAAGGTCAGACATTTGTCATTGTCATAAAGCACCGATACCGGCACCGCACCGAAGAAGGTGAAGGCATGCACATGGCCATCAGCCCAGGCCTCCGCCGTC
>JAAEUB010000108.1 GCA_024227755.1 Paracoccaceae bacterium
CGCGCTGCCCCCATTTTTTTTTGCTTACCGGGTTTGACTTATCCGGCCCGCTGCAAAATCCAAAGCTGCGTGGGATTGCCTTGGGGATCACGGGTGACGACCGAATTGTCGTTGACGCCCTCATGCGCATCCAGATAGCGGCCATTTGAGCGTTGTTGAATGGTATAGGTCTTCGGGGCGACGCGTTTGATGATCCACTGCTGCGTGGCGTTGCCCTGATTGTCGCGGGTGACGACATTGTTGTCGTTGCTGCCTTCATGGGCATCCATGTAACGGCCATTGCTTTGCTGCCGGATCGTATAGATATCGTTCCCCAGGGATTTAAGTATCCACATCTGTGTGGTGTTGTTCTGGAAATCGCGGGTCACGACGGAATTGTCGTTGGAACCTTCATGCGCATCCATGAACCGCATCGTGCTTTTTTGCTGGATATAGAACGATCCGAACAGATCTGGGACAATCGGACCCGACGACGAAGCCTTGGGTTCGATGATCCACCTTTGGGTCGTGTTGGATTGGAATTCACGGGTGACAACCGAATTGTCATGCGATCCCTCATGCGCGTCCATATAGCGACCGTTGCTTTGCTGCTGGATGGTGTAGGTGCCGTTTCCCTGCGCGATCACTTGCCAGCGCTGGGTTGCGTTGTCTTGCCGGTCACGGGTCACAACTGAAAAATCATCCGCACCTACGACATGGGCATCAAGATAGCGACCGTTGCTTTTTTGCTGGATGGTGTAAAGATTTGGACCCACAGGGGTGAATTTCCAGGTTTGGGTCGCGTTAAGCTGGCGGTCACGGGTGACGACATTGTTGTCGTTGCTGCCTTCATGGGCATCCATGTAACGACCGTTGCTTTGCTGCTGGATGGTGAAATCACCACTAAGCTGGGCGTTAAGCGGGCTGGCTGAAGCGAGGGCCGGGATCAGCCCGATAACGATGGCCATGCCAGCGCCTTTAGCTGCGCGTTTCAGGCCTGAAAAAAGTGTTGTGCGTGTCATGATGTTCCTCCGAAAGTCTGCAAAAAGGTAGTTAGAAGTGGCGTACTATTTGGTTACCCATATCATCGAGCCAGCTGTAAAAACTGAACCGAAGCGGCGTGTTGTCACCTTGCCTGATGGTGCTATCACAACCTGTCCGGTCGGTGCTGTCTGGCCGAAACGCCCGCCGAAAACCCGTGCGGATTTTTCGGTTGAGCAGGCTGCGTCTTTGTCAGCGGGGTTCTTGTCGCATGTTGTTGTCTTGCCGTTGATTGTGCAACTGTAAGTAGTTAGCGTTTCGGAAAACGTACCGCCATCAAGCGCGCAATTATCATATGTTTTTCCGCTATCAAAAATCATCCCTACATCATCGTCGGCAGCTTTTGCGCCTGATGCGGCAAAAAGGACCATCGCTGCGCTTGTTACCAGTATAGCAGCAGTTTTGGTGCGGGAGGGCGTATTTGTATATGTCATTTTCGTTTACCATTCTCTGTTGGGTTCGGGCCGTTATTTGGTTTGGCCCGTGTGAGGGGTTGTTGTTTGTTCAGGACTTCGATGAACCCTCATCCCACACAAACCCAATGCTAAACAAAATCACTTGGCTGATATCTTATGCCAACAGCATTGTTATCAAATAACATGTTGTTTTTATGGCAATTATTGAGTTTCGAAAATTAGGCAACATGGACAGGCATGCAAATCCTGTCGGCGCTGGAAACGCCCCGCATTCAATTCGTAATCCACTTTGAACGCCGTGATTGATTATAACTGACAGGCGCTGCCTATGGCCTCAAGATGACGAAAATCCGTGCCGCAACACCCGCCGAGTATTGTGAATTGAGGGTATGTCGCCCGTAAAGCCGCCATTTCCTGGCCCAGCTCTGCCGGATTACCGTCATCAAGTTTTTCGGCGTTATCCAACTCGGCGTGGCTGGCACGCGATGCGTTGGCAACCACACCGCGCAGCCGCTTCATCCATGCACCATTATCAAATGCCGGTGCCAGGTGTTCGGGATGGGCGCAGTTAACCAGATAATAAGCTGGCTCGCCATTGCTGGCGGCGTCAACCTCAAGAATGGCCTGAGACAGAGGCATTCCATCAGGCAGGCAGCCATCGGTTTCAACGGTAAAGGATATGGCGACGGGCAATTCATGGTGTGAGGCTGCGCGTGCTATCGCGGCTGCTTCATTGGCGCTGGTCAGGGTAGAGGCGGTAAGGAGGTCAGCACCAGACCCCGCCAGAGTATTGACCTGCTCGGCGTGATAGGCTTCGGCAGTTTGTATGCTCATCGCTGTTTCGGGCGCGTATCCGTCGTAGCGCGGGCCGATCTGAGCTGACAGGATGGCGCCGCGACCTTTGCGGGCCGCGTCCATTAACCTGATCGCCTCAAGGTTTACGTCAACAAGTTGCTGCGCGTCATATCCAAGTTCTGCCGCACGGTCACGGTTTGCAACCCAAGTCACGCTATCCAAAAACATGCCACACCCCAGCGCTTCGCCCAGATCCAAAAGCCGTGTGTAATAGTCCCACAGCATGGCGCGGCCTGTGTCGGTTTCCAACAGGGGGAAGGATGCAAAGCCGGGCAGGTCAACGCCCTGGTTGAAAATCAGGTCGGTCTCCATCCCTGCCCAGGAAAGCCACAGCGCCCCATCGGCAAGTTGCGGAAGGTCACTTGAACCTCGTGTGCGCATCGGCTTTCCAATCTGTGCGAAAGCAGCAAAGCAGGGTCTTAGACGACGACCTCCATCTCTTCCTGCGTTCCCACTCCAAACACCTTTTTGTAGCGTGCAATTTCGTCCGCTGGTCCCATGGCCTTGTTAGGGTTGTCAGACAGTTTCACAGTGGGGTTGCCGTTTGCAGCGACCGCTTTACAGACCAGTGAAAACGGCGCGAGAGCGTCGTCCTTTGTCAGCCTGCGGAAATCATTGGTTAACAGAGTGCCCCAGCCAAAGCTGGGTTTGACCCGGCCTTCAAATTGCCGCTGCAATTCGACGATTTTGTCCACGTCCAAACCGTCTGAGAAGATCACCATTTTCTCACGCGGGTCTTCGCCGCGTGATTTCCACCAGTCAATCGCGATCTCGGCGGCGGTAGCCGGGTCGCCGCTATCGACCCTGATCCCTGTCCAGCTGGCCAGCCAGTCGGGGGCACCATCAAGAAACCCCTTGGTGCCGTAAGTGTCCGGCAGGATGATGCGCAAATTGCCGTCATGTTCCACATGCCAATCGGCCAGCACGTCGTAAGGCGCGCTTTTGAGCTGTTCATCATCTTTGGCCAAGGCGGCGCATACCATGGGCAATTCATGGGCGTTGGTACCGATGGCTTCAATATCACGCTTCATCGCAATCCGGCAATTCGAGGTGCCGACGAACTTTTCGCCCAGCCCTTCGATCATGCCCTGAACGCACCAATCCTGCCACAGGTATGAATGACGCCGCCTGGTGCCAAAATCGGCGATGCGCAGCCCGTCAAGTTCACGCAGGATTTCAATCTTTTCCCACAACCGGGTCATGGCGCGGGCATAAAGCACCTGAAGCTCAAAGCGCCCCATATCGCGCAAAACCGCCCGCCCGCGCAGCTCCATCAGGACCGCAAGAGCGGGAATTTCCCACATCATGACCTCGGGCCAGCTTCCTTCAAAGGTTAGCTCATATTGCCCATCGCGTTTTTCAAGGTGGTAGGGTGGCAAGCGCAGGTTTTCGAACCATTCCATAAAATCCGGGCTGAACATCTGGCGTTTGCCGTAAAAGGTATTGCCGCGCAACCAGGTGCTTTCACCACGCGAAAGGGAAAGGCTGCGAATATGGTCAAGCTGTTCACGAAGCTCGCCCTCATCCACCAACTCAGCCAGCCGAATGTGTTTTGAGCGGTTGATCAGCGAGAACGTAACTTGCGTATTAGGCTTGTTGCGCAGCACCGACTGACACATCAGCAGCTTGTAGAAATCGGTGTCGATCAGCGAGCGCACGATCGGGTCGATCTTCCACTGATGGTCATGGGCGCGGGTGGCTATGTCTACCATGTCAGGTCTCCAGTTTCACACCGGCGGCCAGCATATCAGCGCGGGCATTGGCCAGAGAATTATCAAGGTCGATGGCGCGGCAGGCTTGTTCCAGCACAGTGACATCATAGCCCAGCTTTGCCCCGTCGATGGCCGAAAATGCAACACAGAAATCAGTGGCAAGGCCCACCAGGGTAATCTTTTCCACGCCGCGCGAACGCAAGTAACCCTCAAGCCCGGTCGCCGTGGTCTGGTCATTTTCAAAAAACGCCGAGTAACTGTCGATCTGGGGCCGAAAACCTTTACGCAAGATCATGTGCGCCGGGTCCGTCACAAGGCCCGGATGAAACGCACCGCCGTTTGTGCCCTGTACGCAGTGGTCGGGCCACAGGACCTGGGTGCCATAGGGCATTTCGGTGGTCTCGAATGGTGCTTTGCCCGCGTGGCTTGAAGCGAATGAGCTGTGGCCGGCAGGGTGCCAGTCCTGGGTAAAGACGCAGACGGAAAAATCCGCGAGTATGTCATTGATCAGGGGAACCACCGCATCACCGTCAGCGACCGCCAAAGCACCGCCGGGGCAGAAATCGTTTTGAACGTCGATGACGATCAGGGCTTCGTTGGCATCGCGCATGGCTATCCTCATTTCCCAAACAGAAGCTTTGACTATGCGCCAAAGAACGCCCGCGTCAACTGCCGGTTGGCCTGGGTTATGTCTGGACAGGGTTTATGTGGTCAGGGTAGGGGTCCGGAGCTAGCCGTTTACCACGTTCAACACGGTAACATTTTCATGCTCAGGTTCGACCCATTTTGAGATAATCACACGCACTGCTTCGTCGTCAGCATTGTTGATGGCGGCTTCCAGATCTGCCAGCAACCCTGATATTTCAGCGCTGGTCAGACTGCTTTCCTGAGCGCGCAGGATTTTCGGGTGCGGGGTGGTCAGCATGTCACTGCCAATCAAAAGCTCTTCGTGCAGCTTTTCCCCATCGCGCAAGCCAATTTCAACGATCTCAATATCGCCAGTTGGATTACTGGTGTCTTTCACCGAGTAACCGGCATGATTGATCATATGCCGGGCCAGATCGCGGATGCGAACAGGTTTACCCATGTTCAGCACGAAAACCTCGCCGCCTCGCGCAAAAGTCCCGGCCAATAGCACCAGTGATACTGCCTCGGACATGGTCATGAAAAACCGGGTCACGTTTGGGTGGGTGATGGTGAGCGGTCCGCCGCTGCTGATTTGTTCCTGAAACAATGGCAGCACCGACCCGGATGATCCCAACACATTGCCAAAACGGACCATGGAGAAGCGGGTTTTTTCAGCCCGCGCGGCCATGTCCTGAACAACCAGTTCGGCCAGACGTTTTGAGGCCCCCATGACCGAGGTCGGGCGCACCGCCTTGTCGGATGATACCAGAATAAAGCGTTCAACCCGTGCCTCAAGTGCCGCTTCAGCAACGATGCGGGTGCCAAGCACATTGTTGTTAAGCCCGGTGGCAATGTTGCTTTGAACCATTGGCAGGTGCTTGTACGCAGCTGTATGCAGGACGATGTCAATTGCGTAATCTTTCATCACCCGGCGCATCAGGGCGGGATCGGCGACGGACCCAAGCACGGGCACAATACCAAGGGTTTTTTCCAGCCCGTTTAATTCCCGGTGGATATTGTAAAGCGCAAATTCAGAGTGATCCAGCAAGACCAGGCACTCGGGCGCTGACGCCAAAAGTTGTCGGCAAAGCTCGGCACCAATTGAGCCGCCAGCGCCGGTGATAAGGACGCGGCGATTGTTATAAGCGCCGTTCACTTCGGGTAGATTTTCGCTAAACGCGCTGCGGCCCAGTAACTCGTCAACCTGAACCGGTTCGGTTTTATTCAGACTTTTGCCCGCAACTAACAACTCGGCAAATGAGGGTACTGAATGCACCTCGCACCCGAGATCGCGCAGCCGGTGGGAAATGCCCGCCCGAATTCCGTCGCTGGCCGATGGCATGGCGATAATGACACGATCCACAAGTTCGCGTTCCACCAAATCCCCTATGCGAATGGGGGAAAAAACCCTTAACCCGCCGATGGTCATGTCATGTATGCTTGGATTATCATCGACAAAACCGATCGGCCTGAAGGCGTGATCGGTTTTCAGGGCCGCAACCAGTTGTTGCCCGGTTTGCCCGGCACCGTAGACCAATACCCTTTTACGAACCTGATGCTTGGAATAGAGCCAGATCAGATATTGACGCAGGGCAAGTCTAAACCCAACCGACAGGATCGCATAGGACATCGCGACCACGATAAACGTCTGCAAAGGCAGCTTCAGGCCGGGCAAAAGGTTCGCCAAAACCCCGGTCAGACCTAGGGCAATTGCAACCACCCCAATTTCAAGCATCCCCTGAAGCTCAAAGGCGTTTAACTTGATCCGGTGCAGGCCAAAGCTGAGTGTCAGGACAAGAGAAGTCAGCATCAGAACCGTAAAAAACTTGGAAGCTTCCAAAATCTCGGCACCCGGCAGGGTTGTACCTCGCACCACGGCCCAGGCGAGCAAAAATGCTGCAATGGCATTAACCATATCAGCAAGGAGCAGAATATTACGTTTTTGGGACCGTGTCAGTGATTTGGCAAAATCATAGGTCATGTTTCAAACCAGACCTGCGATAATAAGGGCGCGCGTGTGTGTGTAACATGGAATACAGCTTTTCCCTTATGTGTCCGGACCCGTCCACCGACTCTGTACAGGGGCAAGATTTACACGATGTTAACGACAATTCACAAGGTAAATTCCGATATTGGCTCTCACTTAGGTTGCATTTCGCTTACCCAAGCGCACTAACGCCATATGTCGCGGTAGTTTTCGCCCGATCCCGGTTGCCGCAATCAGGGCCAGATCACTGCACAAGGATCGCTTGTGTGCATAAAGCAGGTCAAGCCGGGCTTTTCGGGGGATACAGCGGCGTTTGTAGACTTCTTCGGTTTCGGCGGGGGTGTGGCAACTGGCCAGCAACCTTTCTTCGGTCCGGTGATAAGTCAGCGTCGCCAGTCCGGTGATACCCGGGCGACTTTTAAGGACCTGCGCATAAAGTTCGGGGAAGGCATCGACATATTCCGGCAGCGGCGGGCGTGGGCCAACGAAGGAAATATCGCCCTTTATGACATTCCACAATTGGGGAACCTCATCCAGCCGGGAACGGCGTAAAAAGCGGCCTGTCCGTGTAATCCGGTGGCTTTTGTCGCCTCCTGAAACACCTTTGTCCTCGTTGTCATGCAACATTGTGCGAAATTTCCACAGCCTAAAGGTAACTCCCGGCTGCCGCGCCCGGGTGCTGGCATAAAATACCGGCCTTCCGTCACGCATCAAGACCACTAACACCAACACGCCCACAATTGGCGCCAACAAAGCCGCCATGATCAATGCAAGGGCCAGGTCCATTACCCGCTTGCTGGGGGTCATGCGTCACCTTTCAGCATTTGCCATCCGGCAATTGCCCGGACGGCATCCGAACTTTCTGGTAAAATCCCTGTCAGGGCCTCAAGTCGGGATGTATCCATTTCGACCGATTCAATCGCGGCCTTGGGCGCATCTTGCCATGCAACCCTGCCCCCTGCGGCAATTACAAGATCATGCATGGCGATGGGTCGGGTTCCGGCAATATTCAATACATCGGGAAGTGTTTCGGTCGGGCAGTCAAGCAACGCTTCTATCGTTCGCGCCAGATCGCCTGGGGTGACATAACTTCGGCGCGGGCCGCCACCGGACGCGAACTGGTCCAGGGTCACTGTGCTTGCGGCTTCCATCGCGGCAAAAAGACTGTCTGCTCCGATGACGTTTCCGATGCGCATGCTTAGCACCTGTGGCTGGTTCCCACACTGCCTTGCCCAGTCGGCTGACGCATTTTCCATCACCAGTTTCGACTGACCATAGGCCCCGGCCGGATTGTTTGCGCCAGTGCTTTCCATGTGCCGGACACCCACCGAATTGCCGTAAACAGCCGAGGTCGAAGCCAAAAGGACACGTTCAGCCCCAATCAGCCGGGCAATTTCGAGGGTCTTCACGCCCAGGCCCTCGTTTTCACTATATGAACGCCCAGAGCGTGGGCTGACACCCCAGAGCGATACAACCGCATTTACCATTGGTAACGTTGCTGGGTCATCGTGGACGCTCCAACTAACCTCACCATTCCCGGCTGGGCCACGCACCTGCCCAATTATCTGTAGATTAGAGGGCGGTGACCCGGCCCAATACCGGGTAAGCATACGCCCAACTTTGCCGGAAGCCCCAAGCAACAGAACACGTCTGCGATGTCGCGGAACCATCATACTGCATTTCCCTGAAAAACTTTCGAATAAAAACTGTATACCACCGCCCCAAAGTTGTAGGAAGATATGGATTGAAGTTTGCCTTGGGGGCGACATGTCTGGGTTGCGCATATTTGTTTTCTTGTTTTTGGCGCTTTCAGCCTGTTCCCTGCCACGTGGTGCAGCGATTGATCGCGAGATATTACGGGAATCCAGCAGTGAAAGCCCGACATTCTCGGTTGTTCCTGTCGTTCGGGCAAATCTGGAAGAGATTTCCAAATGGGCTGTGACCGGATGGGCGGGCAGATATCGTTGGCTAAGTAACCGGCGCGGTCCGGCCTCGGCCATCATCAAGACCGGGGATTTGCTTGATCTGGTGGTATGGGACAGTCAAGACGGGTCGCTTTTGACTGCGCCCGGCGAAAACTCGACCAATATCAGCGGATTGCCGGTTTCCGCGGCGGGGACCGTTTTTGTCCCGTATGTCGGTGACGTACTGGTACGCGGGCTGACGGAAACCCGCGCGCGTGAGGACGTGCAGGATGCAATCGCGTCCATATCACCATCGGCACAGGTTCAGTTGAGCGTGACCCCGGGCCATGACAATATCGTCGATATGGTAACCGGTGTGCTGACCCCTGGGCGTGTACCATTGTCTGGCCGCAATGTGACCTTGCTTAGCCTGATAGCTGAAAGCGGCGGCGTTTCATCCTCACTCCAAAACCCGCTTGTCAGGCTGGTTCGCGGTAGCAGCACCTATGAAATCCGGGCGGATGAGCTGTTTTCCAATGCGGCGCGCAATATCACCATGCGCGGCGGGGACAAGGTGATCATCGAAGAGGACGAGCGCTATTTCGTGGCCCTTGGTGCGACAGGGCAGGAAGAAATTGTCTATTTCAACCGCGAACATATCACCACGATCGAGGCCCTTTCGATGCTGGGCGGGCTTGCAGAAGACCGCGCCAATTTGCAAGGTATCCTGATATTGCGTGAATATCCCAACAACGCGACCAAGCCGCATCGTGAACACGGGCCGGACCTGCCACAGGTGATATTCACCTTTGATCTGACCAATGCGGATGGGCTGTTCGCCGCACGCAAATTCCGGGTTAATCCAAAGGACACGGTCATTGCCACCGAATCGCCTATTGGCCCTGCCAGAAGCGTGATGTCGCTTGTTACCGGATTGCTGAACATTCGTAACAAGATTTAGACGCGGCGCGCATTCACGCGCCACGCAGGCCGTTTTCGGGGAAAGTTTACGCGACGTTTTGTGCTCAGTCCGGATCCGCGCTGTTATGTTATGGGCAACGACACACATACCCTCTGAAAGGCGTTGATTATGTCACTTTTGACCGAAAATACTCACTGGGCCGGGGACGAACACCGGATGTTCGCGGAAATGGTCGAACGCTTTTTAGCCGACGAAATGGCACCGAATATCGACGGTTGGGTTGAGGCCGGCGTGGTCGACCGTGACTTCTGGCTTAAAGCGGGTGCGACCGGAATAATGAGCGGCGCGGTCGACGAAGCCTTTGGCGGGGTCGGTGGTGACATCGGCTTTGACGCCATCGCGCTTTATGCGCAGGCGCGGTTGGGGGATGTGAACTGGGGCATGGGCATTCAGTCGATCGTTACCCATTATATTGGCGCTTATGGCTCGCAGGAACAAAAAGCGCGCTGGTTGCCGGGGCTGGTGTCAGGCCAGACCATTGGTGCGATTGCGATGACCGAACCCAGCACGGGTTCAGACCTGCAGGCCGTGCGCACTACCGCCACTCAGGACGGCAATCAATACAGCATCAACGGGTCGAAGATTTTTATCACCAATGGCTGGACGGCTGACCTGATCATCACTGTGGCAAAGACGGCTAAGGATGCAGGCTCAAAAGGTGTGTCGCTGATTGTGGTTGAAACCGAAGGCACCGAAGGGTTTCGACGCGGTCAGCCGCTCAAAAAGCTGGGGATGAAAGGCAACGATACTTGCGAGCTTTTCTTTGAGGACATGAAAGTGCCAATGACCAACCTTCTTGGCGCAGATGAAGGACAGGGCTTTTACCAGTTGATGAAGCAGTTACCGTGGGAACGTCTTTTGATCGCGATACAGGCAGTGGGTGCGATAGATTTCGCGATTGCTGAAACCGTGGCCTACACTCAGGAACGCAAAGCCTTTGGCCAACGGGTGATGGATTTTCAAAACACCCGGTTCAAGCTGGCCGAGTGTAAAACCAAGGCCGAGGTGCTGCGGTCATTCACCAATGACTGCATTGGGCGGCTGATCGACGGCAAACTGGACGCTGCCACCGCCTCGATGGCGAAATATTATGGCTCGGAGGTGCAGGGGCAGGTGATGGATGAATGCCTGCAACTTTTTGGCGGTTACGGCTTTATGCAGGAATACCCGATATCGCGCGCCTATGCCGACGCTCGTGTACAGCGGATTTATGGCGGCACCAACGAGATCATGAAGGAACTGATCGCACGGTCTTTGGATGTCTGATAGGCGTCTGACCGGCCCGCTTGCGGGGCTGAAAGTGATCGAAATGGCGGGCCTTGGCCCGACGCCTTTTGCCGCCATGTGGCTGGCGGATATGGGTGCGGATGTGGTGCGCATTGAGCGTCCTGGGCTTAAACCCCTGATCCCAATGAAGCAGGATGTGCTTAACCGTGGGCGCGGATTTGTGGTGCTGGACCTTAAGAATGCAGATGGGCGCGCTGACGCCAAGGCACTGATTTCACGGGCGGATATACTGATCGAAGGTATGCGGCCGGGTGTGATGGAACGTCTTGGGCTGGGGCCGGAGGAATTTGAGAACCCCAATCCGGCGCTAATATATGGCCGCATGACCGGCTGGGGGCAAAGCGGCCCTCTGGCGCATTCGGCGGGCCACGATATCAACTATATTTCACTGACAGGAGCTTTGCACGCCATTGGCGGTGCGGCGCCGGTGCCACCTTTAAATCTGGTCGGCGATTTTGGCGGCGGTGCGATGTATCTGGTGGCGGGTCTGCTGGCAGCATTGTACGCAGCAACGGCCACTGGCAAAGGGCAGGTGGTGGATTGTGCCATAACCGACGGCGCGTCGCATCTGATGGCGATGATCTATGGCATGTATGGCTCCGACGTCTGGGCGGACGGACGCGAGGTTAACCTTCTGGACGGCGGAGCGCCGTTTTATACGACTTATGAATGCGCCTGTGGCGGCTTCATGTCCGTCGGCGCGCTGGAACCACAGTTTTATGCCGAACTGATACGGCTTTTGGGGTTGGAGGCAGGCACCCTGCCCGACCGTAACGACCCGTCAAACTGGCGCATGTTGCGCGAGGTTTTCGCCGCAAGTTTTTCCGCCAGGTCCCGCGACGAATGGGCCCAGATCATGCAAGGCAGTGATGCCTGCGCCGCTCCGGTTCTGTCGCTGGAGGAAGCGCCTAAACATCCGCATAACCGCGCCCGAGAGGCGTTCGTTGACGTCGGAGGTGTTATACAACCCGAAGCCGCACCACAAATGTCCTTGACACCGGGAAAGGCACAGGCCGGGGAAGAACGGCGACCAATGGGGCTTGAGGACGTGCTGGCGCGGTGGGGTTTAGGCTGACAATGGACGGCAAGGCCTTTCGAAAGGCCTTGCTTACGCGATTTTGAAATCGCGTCAAAAGCAGTTTCGAAACTGCTTTCTCAAGGCGCTTCGAAGCGCCTTATCCTGCCCTAAAAATCCAAATTCTCCACGCTCAAGGCGTTTTGCTGGATGAACTCACGGCGCGGTTCGACCACATCGCCCATCAGTTTGGTGAAGATGTCATCGGCATCAGCCAGATCATCAACCTTTACCTGCAAAAGCGTGCGTGCCTCATGATCGAGCGTGGTTTCCCACAGTTGATCGGGGTTCATTTCACCCAAGCCCTTATAGCGTTGCAGTGTCAGCCCCTTTTCGCCTTCGGCAAAGATTGCCGCCAGCAACTCGGATGGTCCGTGGATTTGGACAATGCGTTCCTTGCGCGTGAGGTTCGTGGGCTGAGCATAGATGTCGCGGGTTTCACGCGACACTTCGGAAAGACGCCGCGCCTCACCCGAACGCAGGACCGCGCCGTCCAATGTGCGCACCTCTTCAACGCCACGCAGGATACGCGCCAGCCTGATGCCGTGATCTTGGGTGATGCGCCCCTGCCAGCCGCGTTCGTATTCTGCTGCAACCAGATCCAGTCGCTTGGCGACATTGTCAGCCACGGCTTGCAAATC
>JAAEUB010000109.1 GCA_024227755.1 Paracoccaceae bacterium
GATCACCCAGGCCAGGGCACGGGTTGCTTCGGTAAAAGTGAACAATCCGAAACTGGCGTCTTCAACCAGCCACTTCATGGCCGAGGATACATGGTTTTTCAGCGGAAAAACCCAGGCGCTGGGGTATTTGGCCAGCCATTTCATCCCGATGGCCTCGGCCATGGATTTCCCGTAACTTGCCAACAGCCATGTTACGACAAACAGGCCGATCCACAACACGGCTGATCGCGGGATTTGCTGGAAATGCACACCCACGACCCTAATCCCCCAGTCCGACAAGAACCGGAATCACTTCGTCTTCGGATATGGCGCCCGTGGTTTCGCCTGCTTCATTCACCACGCTCAAAGGTGTTTTGGCGGCGACAACCAACTCGGCGATATCAGCGATTTTGGCGCTTTCCAAAATACCTTCGCCGGAGCCTCCTTTGCCTCTGGTCATGATGGTGCGAACCGACATCACCTTGGCGCGGGGGATATGGCGGGTGAATTCCTCGACATAATCAGAAGCCGGTGACAGCACCAGTTTTTCGGGGGTTGCTACTTGTATAACCGCGCCATCCTTCATAATGGCGATGCGGTCGGCCAAACGAATGGCCTCGTCAAAATCATGGGTGATGAAGACAATGGTCTTCTTTAAAAGTGCTTGAAGACGCAGAAATTCATCCTGCATTTCGCGGCGGATCAGTGGGTCAAGGGCCGAGAATGGCTCGTCCAAAAACCAAAGTTCGGGCTCCACCGCCAGC
>JAAEUB010000110.1 GCA_024227755.1 Paracoccaceae bacterium
CGCCATGACCTTGCCCGCATCCCCTTCGGTTTTGAAGATCAGCGTGCCCAATTCCAGCTCATTGAACCTGAGATGCAGGATGGCGTCATCCAGTTCGCGCGCCGCACGCAAAGCCCAGGTTTCTGCGCCCGCTTCATGCAGTTGGGCAAGGGTGCCGGCATCTGTTTGCGGCGCGGATATGGTAATGGTCGACAAACCGCCGACGTGATCAACATCCACGCGAACGCTGGAATAAGTCAGTGAACCGTCGTCGTGTATTTCACGTGCCAAAGGCGTCAAAGCTATCCCCTTAACCCTGCCCTTATCCGAATGTGCGGCGAATTCCTTTGCCCGTTCACCGACAGTTGCGTCAAACTTTGCGTTTGGCACGCTTTCGTCCACCAGGTTCCAGGCAAGCGCTTTTGGCCCGCGCAAACCTTCCTCAAGCGCGCAGAAGATATCCGCCCGGTCACGGCGCAGCTTGCGTTTATCCGTCACTCTCGTCAGCCCGCCAGTACCCGGCAGAACCGCCAGAAGCGGTACCTCGGGCAACGCCACGCTGGATGACCCATCATCAGTCAGCATGATATGGTCACAGGCCAGCGCCAGTTCATACCCACCACCGGCACAGGCACCTTTGACGGCGCAGATATAGGCCTGACCGCTTTCGCCCCCTGCAGCCTCGAATGTGTTGCGGGTTTCATTGGTGAACTTGCAGAAATTGACCTTATGCGCATGCGGCGCGCCGCCCAGCATGCGGATATTGGCACCGGCACAAAACACGTTGTCTTTGCCCGAGCGCAGCACCACCGCGCCGATCTCGGGATGTTCAAACCGCATCCTCTGCACCACATCGGCAAGCTCGATATCGACGCTCAGATCGTATGAATTCAGCTTGAGTTGATAGCCATCGAACAACCCGCCATCCTCATCCACATCCATAAAAAGCGTCGCAACGTCGCCTTCATACTCAACCCTCCAGTGGCGGTAGCTTGAAGGACTGGTCTGAAAATCAATGCGCTTGGACATAGACATGGCTTCCCGTTAGTTACCCTGAATGTGCAGTATAGTACAGTTTTTCAGTCACTCAAGGAGTAAACTATATCATTGGAAATGGATATTATCATGCTATATCAGGAGCTTGTTATGTTTTCCCGGCAATCGTAGAGATGTATTATATTGCATACCTTAAGAATCACTCACCCCTTTTGCTGACTTCAGGTTATCTGCAAATCCGACATTTGACCGATGCCAGCTGCGTTTTACCCGCCCGAGCCTTCCCGAGATGTGATCCGGTTCCAAACGTTGTACGCACCCGAAGGATTGCTCATCGGAAGACGCGTCAGTTCTTCCAGCGTTTCGGTGTCGTAGACGATCACCGCGCTGTCATCACCCCAGACCAACACCAGCGCCTGCCGGCCATCCCTGGTAAACTCAACCTGAGCAATGGTTGCGCCGGGCACCGGGCGCAGGGTCGTGACAATCTCAAGCGTGTGTTTGTCGATCACATGCACCATATCGCGGTTCCGACCAAAGAACGTATCGGCCCACAGGTAACCTGAATTCTCATGACTACGAACAGCAAGACCCGCGCCGTGGGTGGGAATGCGGGCAACGACCTTCCAATTGCTCATGTCAATTACCGACACGATGCTTTCGTTCAGATGGGTTGTCGCGATTACGGTGGTACCACGGTGGTTCCAGATTGCGCCCTGGCTGAATTGCGGGGTGCCGGACAGGTCAAGTTCCGCCACTTTCTGGCCGATCACAAGATCGACGACCATAACCCCATCACCCGGCCCGGTTGCGCCGATGATATATTCATAGCTTGAGTCAAAGCCAAAATCGCCCAGAATGCCAGCGCGGGTAATCTTGCGGATCGGGAACGGGTTTGTTTGTGCAACTGGCCCTTCGATGCGCCAGTCATGGGTGAAGGAAATGGTTGGTGGGTTGGGGCCGTAGAAGACCTCCCAGATTGCGGGCACGTCCTTCAAAGCCAGTACAAAGCTCTCGCGGGTCGGATTGGTATGGACGCCGGACACAAGGCTGGGGGTTTCGTCGCCTGTGACCTCGTACAATGTCCCGACCGAAAGGTCCCCAGTCGAAAGGATGCTAAGCGTATTGGGCAGGTCGTTCGCCACCGCAAGCCATTTGCCATCCGCACTGATGGCCATGCTTTGCGCTTTCAAACCGGCGCGCACCCGGCCGACCGGCGCAAGCGACCAGATATCGTATTTCTGCACCCAGCCATCGCAAGACAAGATGAAAGCGTAGCGGCCATCGGGGCTGAAGCTGAGATCACCCCGCACGCCAATGGGCGCGGCGAACCGGTCGAGCACTTCGAAGCTGTCACCGTTAAGGACGGATACCTTGTGATCACCGGTTTCCACCACAACGGTGATATTCATCGGGTCCGCGTCCCACAAAGGCGCAGTGGTGGCGATATAATCCGCGTCCATCATACGGCTGGCTGTGATCTGTTCTTTTCCCCAGGTTGGCATCGTATTTGGGAACGTAGCAATTTGGCAATCAGCGTTGCCCGCCAGGGGGTCGGCATGGGCTGCACCTGCAAAAGCCAGAGCGATGATCAGCACCATGCCCTGCCAGACAATTGCGCCACCAGGTAAGGTGTTTCCAAACGCCTTGCGTAAGCGGTTTCGAAACCGCTTTTGAAACGCATAAAGAGAGATATCAAGTTTGGTGGTTTCCTGTGCGAAGCAATCCACTAGGGTTCGACCGTGACCATGGCGAACATGTCATTGGATTCCCAATGTGGCCCGCACAGATACCTTTGGTCCCCAGGCACCAGAAAAGTGAATTCGATGACTTCCTCGGGGAAAGCACGTTCGCTTTCAGGTCTACCCGGGACAATCACGCTGTGGCTGTTGCGCTTATCCACATTGACCCAGCGCAGTGTGGTGCCGACGGGCACGGTAATGTGCGCGGGACAAAAACTGTATTTGTACATCGTGACAACCTGCACGCCAGTTTCCCACGATGAGGGATGGCCGAACATCTCGACATAGCGCGCTTCGGCGTCGGCACACAGGGTTATCTGTTTCTCATCCTGGGCCATTGCGGAAGTTGCAGCGCCCAGTACGGCGGCGCAGGTCAGGGGTATGGTGCAACAACGCAGCCTCATCAGCCCTTCCTTATTGGCCTCGAAACGAGGATGTGGCCGGGCTTGCCGGCCACAATCCGTTTACTGACCTACCACGTTGATTGTGGCAGATGGGTCATCCAATGCAAGGCTGGTGTCGAGCGTTACATGGTGGAACCGCGCCGCGGCATAATCGTCGTGGATGGCAAACCCGACCGTGTAGGTCGTGCCCGCTTCAAGCGCCACATCACCCGGCGCGTCCGAGTTAAGTGGCCGCGAGAAGATCACGGTCCATGTGCCATCTGCGGACATGCTGGCCTCGGCCTCAATCTCGCCGTCGTTTTCAACACGACGCTCAAGAATATAACCGTTGGAGGAGGAGCTGTCGGCGTAGATCCGCATCAGGTCCATAAAGGTGCCATCTTGCAGGTATTGCTCGATTGCCTCCGTGCCTTCCAGCTTGTCCCAGCCACCCAGCGGCTTGCTGCGGCGACCTTTGACCTCAACCTCGGTGCGACTTTCGCTGAGGTATTTGAGGATGGTATCCGTTGCCTGAAGCTGCGTCGCCACGTCGCCGCTGGCCGCAATCGCATCTCCATCCGGGGCGAAAGGCATGTAGGTGTTGTCGGCGTGACAGGTTGCCCAGCAGCCCACCTGTTCCCCAAACTCGATACCGGTTCCGGTGATCATCATGGCCACTTTGATCTGGTTGTCCGGGTCCATCTTGCCACCGTCAACGAAGGGCGCAGGGTTATGGCCGCCATCGATCCATTGCAGACGGAAATAGACATTTTCGTCGTCATGGGCCGCTTGCAGCGTGGCGGCAATTGTACCGCGCTTGCCGGGGATCGGGGTTGGTTCAAGACCGCCCTCATCGGTGCCGGTAACAATCCGTTGGCCAATCGCCTCAAGCTCTTTCGCGTGACAGGTGGTGCATGCGTCACCACCACGCGTCAGCGGGCGCGCGCCACCGTGGAGGCCACCGTTCTGCACCCATTCAAACGAAGCCTGACCTGGGTAGAACAAAGTCAGGTCAGAACTGGCCACCGCGTCCCAATCGACGTTTGGGGCGACATTACCACCGGCGCTGGCCTCGGCTGCCTGACCGGCCATTTCAGCCTCAACAATCGCGCGTTCATCGGCGCGTGCCGCTTCCACGGCCGCGACTATGCGGGCCTGGGTTGCTGCCAGTTCGGCTTTCATGGCCGCTTCGGCTTCTGCCTCGCTGGCTTCTGCGCGGGCAAGGCTTTCGATGTACATCTGCGGAATTTCACGCGCGAAATCAGGGTTTGGCGCCTCGAGCGCTTCAAGGTATTCCGGGTCTGCCCGGTCGCGCACATCATGGTGTGCAACGCCCTTGTGGCAGTCAATACAGGTCTGACCGGCGGTCAGGGCGTTCATGTGTTGCTGGCGGGCCCGCGGGGCCTGAAGCTCGGGCAACATCGATTCGAAGTCATGGCAATTGCGGCATTCGCGCGAATCGGTTGCTTTCATGCGTTCCCATTCATTCATCGCCAGCTCAAGACGTTTGGCGTCAAATCGTTCGGGCGTCGAGATTGTACCGGTCAACTTGCCCCATACCTCTTTCGAAGCGAGGATTTTGCGCCAGATCTTGTGGGTCCAGTCCTTTGGAACGTGACAGTCTGAGCATACCGCCCCGACACCAGAGCGGTTCACGTCGTGGATCGTGCCCTTGTATTCCTCGTAGACAAAATCTTCCATTTCGTGGCACGAAATGCAAAAGCCCAGCTTATTGGTCGCTTCCATGGCGGTGTTGAATCCACCCCAGAAAATAATCCCGGCGGCAAAAGCACCCGCAAATCCGATAATTGGCAATCCAAACAGGAAATACCTGCGCCAAATCGACTTTTTCGGTTCTGTAACACTGCTCATGCCCTGGCTCCGTTCCGACTACAATTTTGGACGTTGAAAAAAGGGGCGAACGCCAGGCCCGCCCCTTTGGTTTTATTTCAGATCACCTTAGGTGACGTGGTTCGAACGGTTATAGACGTTGAACTTGCCGGTCGGGGCATAAATGCCTTCGATACGATCAATTTCTTCCAGCGTCTTAGCGTCGAAGATCACGATCTCACCATTGGGCTCTTTCGAGTCTGAACGGTTCCAGTTCGATACCCAAACTTCGGTACCGTCTGCGTTGAACTCGAAGTGAACTGCAACGTTGCCAG
>JAAEUB010000111.1 GCA_024227755.1 Paracoccaceae bacterium
AAAATGTCTTTGAAATTGAGGACCATAAAAGGATCCCCATCATGACAAAAAGCCCCCACATCATCACCCGCCCCATGCGATAGTTCACCGCTTCCACCACACGGACATATCCAGACATCGCGCGGATCATGGGGCTTTCCCGCTTTCGAATTCAGCCAAAGCACCGGTGATCCAAGGGACGAGCTTGCTGGCAACTTCTTTCTGCTGCTCGGTGCTTCGGATTAGGTCGTTCCGTATTTCGATCATTACGTTCAGCAGACCGTTTGCCACCCCATGCAGATCAAGCGTATACGCCACACCATCTGCAGCACTGTAGGGTTCATTCAGGCGCGCAACGAAGGGGAAATCGCCGGGGACTTTTTCCATCATTGCGCTGGCAAAGCGGTTGTCCTTGCCGTGCAGAATGCCAACCTCCACGCCTCTGACCTTTCCATGAAAAGTCGGGTTGAAACTGTGGATAGTGACCATCAGCTTCAGTTCGGCCCTGGCGTCCTTTATCTGCCGGGCCAGAGCAGCGGCGAACTGTTCGTAGACCTGCATCACTCGTTCTCGGCGCATTTCTGCTGACAAGGCTTCGTTTGCTGGAATTCCATATTTCTCGACGCGCGCTGGCATCGCACTGGGCGCCTCAGGCGGACGATTGCAATCATAAACCAGCCGCGATACCCCGCCTTGGACCAACGCCGCCGACATCTGATCTGCCATTGCCTCTGCCACGCCAAGTGCGCCGGGATCCCAGGCCGCATGGCTTTGCAACGCCTCCCCGCTCAACCCCAAATCGCGCATTCCTGTCGGCACCCGGTTCGAGGCGTGTTCGCACACCACCAACACCTTAGACCCTGCCGCGGCAGGGCGAACGTGTACAACTTCGCCGAAGTCGATTGATGGAGTCGCGACTATCATTTGGTAATGATTTCCACAGCCCCTTACCCGCTGTCA
>JAAEUB010000112.1 GCA_024227755.1 Paracoccaceae bacterium
AACCAGGGAAAGACGCTTTGGAAAGCAGATGCGGTCAGAGCGACCCCGCCCAGACCTTCGGCATTGGCATAAGCGCCGGTGATCACGATCACCAAGGCGGTCATGGTGCAAATAACCACTGTGTCGATGAAGGGTTCCAAAAGGGCCACATATCCTTCGGTGAGCGGTTCGGATGTGCGTACGGCGGAGTGCGCGATAGCGGCGGACCCTACTCCGGCCTCGTTGGAGAAAGCGGCCCGTTTCAAACCTTGAATCAGCACGCCGACAACTCCCCCGCCGATGGCTTCGGGTGAAAAAGCGCCTTTCAAGACAACCCCGATAGCTGTGGGTATATTGGAAAAGTTTGCCAGCAGGATAATCAAGGCCGTGCCCACATATAAACCAGCCATCAAAGGCACGATCTTTTCGGTCACTTTGGCGATGGATTGGATTCCGCCGATGATGACGGATCCTACAATGACCGCCAGGATGATACCGAACAACCAACCGGTTTCAGTGAAAATTCCAAAAGTATTGGCGATCATTTGATGCGCCTGATTGCCCTGGAACATATTCCCGCCGCCGAAAGAGCCGCAGATGCACATAATGGCAAACAGCACCGCCAGGACGCGGCCAAGCATTGGCTTGCCTTGCTCGGCCAGCCCTTTGCTTAGGTAGTACATGGGGCCGCCGGAAACATGCCCGTCGGGAAATTCTTCACGATATTTCACGCCCAGGGTACATTCGGTGAATTTGGCCGCCATGCCGCACAGCCCGGCCACGATCATCCAGAAAGTGGCTCCGGGCCCTCCCAAGCTGACCGCCACCGCAACCCCGGCGATATTACCCAGTCCCACGGTTCCGGACAGAGCCGTGGCCAAGGCTTGGAAATGAGAAACTTCGCCGGCGTCGTCCGGGTTTGAATAGACCCCGCGCAGCAGATCAATGGAGTGCTTCACTCCCGTGAATTGGATAAAGCCCATATAGAAAGTCAGCACAACAGCGCAGATAACCAGCCAGCCGACGATCAATGGAAAACTGACGCCGTTGATCGTGACGGAGTAGAAGATGAGAGAGACGAAGGGCCCCAGCACGGTGCCGAAGACCTTGTTTATGACCTGATCGATACCGCTTCCGGATTCTTGGGCAAAGGCCGATATCGGCATCAACACGAACAGCAAAAGCCCCAAGGAGCTGACAACTGTAGATTTTTTTTTCATATTCAGATTCCCCTTTATGTATTATGTATCGGCTGAACGAAAACCTTTCTCGCTCTCCCGCCCCCTCTCTCCGGGGGAGGGGCGTTTTCGTGTAAGCCTATGTATTGATTAAATCTCAAACTGCGTTTCAGGCCTGCTACGGCACGACAGTCACCGGAATGTGGGTGAGCTG
>JAAEUB010000113.1 GCA_024227755.1 Paracoccaceae bacterium
CAACCCCCGCCGAAAATCTACTCGGAGGCGAAGGCCGGCTGAGCGAACGAAAAATATGCCTTGTAGTGGAGACCTTTGCTTCTCGATAACCGAGATTCAATAACTTAGCTCGCTTTTTAGGCTGAATTGCGGAAGTCGGGTTAAGGGTTGTCAGATGCCTGCCCCCAGCATCAAGCGGGTCAGTACAGGCAAACACTCAGCGGGCAGGCGTCTGATAAGCCTCGAGGGAGGAAACCGCGGGATGACGCAGCGGGGTTAAGTAGGTGGTAGATCTATGGGGATTAGAATCCAAACTCTTGGGCACAGGTTGGCAAAACTTTTCATCACCGAGACACAGATGGCCCTTGGTGGGTCGGTTGCATACCAATAGCGCCAGTATTGTCGCCCGCGGAGAGGGTAAAATAGTACATATCGATGCCATTGGCAAAACAACGCCCTTACCGGGGCTGGCCGATAATGGTAAGGCAGGTAGGGCGAGAGACCGGCGGCAGCGAGACTCATGATCCGCCAATACTCATGGGGGTGCACGGGGCAGTTGCCCGCCCGCGAAGATATCAATGATGAGCATAGGGGCACCACAATCGGGGCAGACATAGGTCACTTGAGCCGGCTCGTGTTGATCAGCCCCCCCTACGGCATCAGCGTCATTGGTGAGGGCATGAGTTGAGTCTGCTGTTTTTTTGCCCATCAGCAGTTCACGGGCCCGTGCCAGGTTGTCCTTGCGTGCGGTGTTGGCGATCAGTCCGTAGTGGCGGATGCGATGAAAGCCTGAGGGTAGGACGTGAAGCAGGAAGCGGCGGATGAACTCGTCGGTGGTGAGTGTCATGGTTTTGTGTCGATACCGTCCCTTGTCCCGATAGTCCTTGTACTTGAAGGTGACGCCACGCTCGTCCATCGCGATGAGGCGGCTGTTGGCGATGGCGATCCGATGGGTATACCGGGAGAGATAGGCCAGTACGCCAGCCGGTCCGGCGAAGGGGCGTTTGGCGTAGACGACCCACTCGCATTGGCGCAATGGCTTGAGCCAATCGGCAAAAGTCTTTGCCTCAGCGAGCGCCTGATGTTCGCCGAAGAACTTGAGTTCTCCGGCGCGATGGGCATCGCTGAGCTTTTCGAGGAACAGCCGCCGGAACAGCCGCGAGAGCACATGCACGGGCAGAAAAAAGCCTGGCCTGCAGGCGATCCAACGTTCACCATCGCCCGACAGACCACCGCCTGGGACGATGCAGTGCACGTGGGGGTGATGGGTCATGGCC
>JAAEUB010000114.1 GCA_024227755.1 Paracoccaceae bacterium
GGAACGCAACCGACAGCGATTGGGCCAACGACAGCGGGGTTCGTGAACTTCATGGCGTTCAAGTCGGGTTCCTCTGTGGATGCGACCCCAACACCTGGCGTTGCTGAGTCACGTATGGGCGGAACAAATCCCGCACAAATCCACCCTGAAACGTTGCGGATATCGTTGCGGCTGATTTTCGGGTGAGGCTTCAAAGGCCCTGTTTCATTGGTCGGAGTGAGAGGAATCGAACCTCCGACCCCTGCCTCCCGAAGACAGTGCTCTACCAGGCTGAGCTACACTCCGACCGTGACGGGCGGGATAACTTAGGAGGTGTTGATTGGCAAGTGGCTAATCAGGTTTGGACTTGCGGCGCAGGAGCGGAGAAATGCGGAAGGAAGCAGCACTTGGACCACGTGAGCGGGTACGCAGAACCGGGGTGGTAGAGGCCGCCCCAAGCCTGCTTTCACGAAACACGATATAAAGCCCCGAGGCGATGATGATACCGGCCCCGCCAAGAGTGGTCAGGTCGGGGTATTCATCAAACAGCAGGAACCCGTAACCGGTGGCCCAGATTATCTGCGAATACTGCATCGGGGCGACAATGGCCGCGTCACCATTTCGGTATGCCGCGATCAGCAAAAGACCAGCGGCAAAACCCAGAACTGACAAAACCCCCAGAGCGCCGAGATCGGTTATGGGCATGGGTTTATATACAAAGGCCAGCGCCCCGGCCATGACGATAAAGTTGGTGATCATCGGGTACATCATCAATACCGCAGTGCGTTCCTCGCGGCCGATTTTACGCACGATCACTGACGCAAGAGCGCCAAATACTGCGGCCGAAAGCCCGGCGGCATGCCCCAGCCCCAAAGTCGTGCTGCCTGGTTTCAACACGATAAATACACCAACCAGCCCCACCAGTACCGCGATCAGACGTTGAGCCCCGACGCGTTCACCAAGGATCGGGATTGCCAAGAGGGTGATCAACAGCGGGGATGCAAACAGCATCACATAGACCTGTGCCAGTGGCAGAACTGAGAATGCGTAAAAAGCCGAAAGGCCGGTCATGATTGCCGCTAAGGTACGCGCCAATACCCACCACGGGTGAACAGGTCTGAAATGGCCCTCGGTTTTGTCGCGCATCAGCATCATCAGAATCAGGGGAAATGAGAACAGGGTCGAAAAGAAGATGATCTGCACCGGCGAATAAGTCCCGCCAAGGTATTTGATCACCACATCATGGGTAGCAAAGACACCAAAAGCTAAAAGTGCATAGAGGGGGCCAAGAAAATTCATACCACTTCATAGGGGCAAGAAACTCGTTTGTCGCGGGAAAAGCCGGAATGCGCCTGCATCCCGGCCTTGTGATTAATGCATATCTTTGACGGGCAGAAGGATCAGAGGCTTGCTTCAAGTGCGGCAATCACCGCATCGCCCATTTCGGTGGTTGTTGCCGGAGTACCTTCGCCCGCCTGCATCAGGTCAGGGGTGCGTACGCCGTCTGCCAGTACCTTTTCAACCGCGCCTTCAAGCCGGTCAGCTTCGCCGCCCTCATCAAAGCTATAGCGCAGAGCCATGGCAAAACTAAGGATACAGGCGCAGGGATTGGCTTTACCCTGCCCGGTGATGTCAGGCGCCGAGCCGTGAACGGGTTCATAAAGCGCCTTGGGGCGACCATTTGCCATCGGGGCGCCAAGGCTGGCCGAGGGCAACATGCCAAGGCTACCGGTCAGCATCGCGGCAAGGTCCGACAGAAGATCGCCAAACAGGTTATCGGTGACAATCACGTCAAACTGCTTTGGCCAACGGGTCAGCTGCATCGCACCGGCGTCAGCATACATGTGGCTAAGCTCAACATCGCTATAGTCTTTGGCGTGGACTTCGCTAACCACGTCGCGCCACAGGATGCCGCTTTCCATAACGTTGGCTTTTTCCATCGAACACAGCTTGCCGCCGCGCTTTCGCGCCAGCTCAAAGGCTGAACGGGCAACTCGTGCGATCTCGCTTTCGGTATACCTTTGGGTGTTGACACCTACGCGTTCGTTGCCTTCCTTGAAAATGCCGCGCGGCTCGCCAAAGTAAACGCCCGAGGTAAGCTCGCGCACGATCATGATATCAAGGCCGGACACCACATCCTTTTTCAGGCTGGAAAAATCGGCCAGAGCGTCAAAGCATTGTGCCGGACGTAGGTTGGCAAAAAGGTCCATTTCCTTGCGCAAGCGTAACAGGCCACGCTCGGGCTTCACTGAAAAGTCCAGATCGTCATATGCAGGCCCGCCCACAGCACCTAAAAGCACCGCGTCAACCTCTTGGGCCCGTGCCATCGTGTCGTCGTGCAGCGGGGTGCCGTGCGCGTCATATGCACACCCGCCGACAAGGTCTTCTTCGACATCAAAAGCCAGCCCGCGTTTATCGCCGTACCAGTCAATAACCTTGCGCACCTCAGCCATGACTTCGGGGCCGATACCGTCGCCGGCGAGGATAAGGAGGGTAGGATTTGTCATTGGTTTTTCCTTGGCTGAATGCGTCCGCTCGGGACTAGCCTGCCTTAGCCTGAGGGTCAAGAATGGCTTCTTTCAAACCCATCGCCAACGCATCCCAGACCCGGCGCACCCGCGGTGTTTTTCGCATTGCTTCATGTGCCGTCAGCCAGACCGGCAGGGGTGGGATCGGAAGATCGGGAAGCAGACGTACCATGTTTTCATCATTCCCTGCCGCCAACACCTGCCCAACCCCCAAGCCGCAACCGGCGCGCACAAGATGCCAGTAAGCGGCCTGATCATCGGTGCGAACGCCAAAGAAGTCCCTGCTGATTTTCCAGCCCAGCGCCGCCATCCCGGTAATGATCCGGTTATCGCGGTCATAGCCGACAAAATCATGTTTCAGCGCCTCGTCAATACTCTCGGGCTGTCCGCATCGTTCCAGATAGGAGCGCGCGCCAAAAATGCCTATGGGCAGATCGGTGACATGACGGGTAATGACGTCAAGTTGCTCAGGCCGGTACATTCGAATGGCGATGTCGGCCTCGCGAAACAGCAGGTTTTCGGTGGTGTCTGAGGGCACAAGATCAATATGGATCCCCGGCTCATCGATGCGAAGTCGGGCAAGGATTGGCGGCAAAACAAAATGCGACACCACATCTGACGCGGTAATGCGCACGTCACCCTCCAGCTTTTCATCCTGCCCCGCCGCCACAAGGGCCATGCGCCCGGCAGCCTTTTGCATCGCCTGAGCTGCGGGCAGGATCATATGACCATGTTTGGTCAGCTCCAGCCCACGGGCACGGCGGTGAAACAGGGTTAAGCCCAGCGCCACCTCCATTCGCGCGACCTGTCGCCCCAAGGTTGGCTGGCTTGTCCCCAAACTGCGCGCGCCCGCCGAGAGCGAGCCTGTTTCGGCTACCGCCAGAAAGGCCTGCACCAAAGACCAGTCGAGGGAGGTTAGTAAGTTATCCATTCACAAATGAATAGCACATCGACGAAATCAGGCAATTACTATCTCGTAAGTGAATAGATATCTTTAGGCCATCAAAGGAGAAACAGCATGACACAACAAGTTCTTATCCTCGGCGGGTCGGGTAGATTTGGCCGCAACGCAACGCAGGCTTTTCAGGCGGCAGGCTGGAAGGTGCATCAGTACAATCGCAGCACAGATGATCTGACCCGGGCCGCCAAAGGCATGGATGTGATCGTAAACGGCATGAACCCATCCTATGAGCATTGGCAAAAGCAGGTGCCGCAACTGACCGCTCAGGTAATCGCCGCTGCCAAAGTCAGCAATTCAACGGTGATCATTCCCGGTAATGTCTACAATTTTGGCGTGGATGCGCCTGAACGTTTAAGCCAAAGCACGCCACACACCGCCCGCAATCCCCTTGGTCGTGTACGCACCCAAATGGAGGCCGCTTACCGCGCCGCAGACGTGCAGGTGATCATCCTGCGCGCAGGTGACTTCATTGATACCGTGCCAACCGGAATTTGGTTTGATCGCTTTCTCGTGGGCAAACTGGGAAAAGGTATTTTCACCTATCCCGGGCGTATGGATGCGATGCACGCATGGGCCTATCTGCCGGACATGGCCCGTGCCGTTGTCGCATTGGCAAACAAGCGCGACGAGCTTGCGCAATTTGAGGACGTGCCCTTTTCCGGCTTCAGCCTGACCGGCGAGGATATGGCGCAGGCGTTAGAGGCTGTGAGCGGACAAAAGCTGACGCGCAAACGCATGTCTTACTTACCGCTGAAGATGCTGGCCCCGTTTTGGAAACTGATGCGCCATCTGGTCGAAATGAGTTATCTTTGGAATAAGCCGCACTTTCTTGACGGCGCCCGTTTTGATGAACTCGTGCCGGATTTCAAACCCACGCCGCTGCATGAAGCCCTGAAGGCGGCCCTATAGGTCAAGATCCACCCAAACCAGCCGGTGGCGAGATGCGGTCGCAGCCTCATTTGCTCCCGGCGCACCGGCCGCGGGCCAGAACACCCCGGTGCCGATCACATTCAGTTCGGCAGACGGCAGAACATAATCAACCCGAAGATTACCCGGTCGCGGCTCATCCCAGTCAACGCTGTCTGTGGCATCGCCAAGCTCGCCCGCGCCAGCGCTTTTCGGGGCGGGATCCTGCAAAGCCGGGTGCGCCAGCAAAGCGTGGATCGCTGCTTGCCTGCCTTCGCCATCCTCAGGGTCAAGATTGGCGTCACCAAGCACCACGACCGGCCCGTCGGGCGGTATGAAAGGCAATGCGCCGTCCAAAAGCAACGGCCAGAACATCACCTCATCATGGTTGCGGCGTCCGTTGCGGTCCTCGTCTCCATCATAAACCGGTGTCGTGGCGTGAAAGGCCAAAAGGTGCAGCGCCCTACCATCCGGCAGACGCACGGGCACGTCCCAATGCCCGATCGAGGACAGCCTTTGCACCGCCTGCGCCGCGGGCGAAGGGAACGGCGCGCCGTTCACTTGCGGCAGGATTGCCCCCGGAAAGTCGCGCCACAGAAAGGTACTGAAGTCGCGCGCCGCACCGGTTTCCAGTGGCAGGCGTGACAGGATCGCCATACCCCCCTGCCCGTTAAATCGCCCGTAGCCCTGCGCATCACGCGCCTCACCCAGTCGACCGTTGCCATCCATATCCAACCCGGTCGCCATTCCGCTATTTGGTCTCGCTGCAAAAAGATACGGGTATTGCGGCCCGCCTGACGCCGCCAGCGCATCACGAAAAGCGGTCAACGCATGGCCGTCATAATCATAGTCGAAGTCCTGAATCAGCAGAATATCAGGCCGCGTTTCCGTAATTACGGCAAACACCGCGCCAAGCTGTTCATCCTCGCCCCGTAAAACATCACGCAAAAGCAGACCCGGGCCCTTGCGCGATAATTCAGTATTATAGGTGGCGATGCGAAGTGTCTCCGCCCATGCAGGGGAAGAGATTGAAACGGAAAGGCAAAAAGTCGCAATCAGGCGGGCTGCAAAATGCTGCCATCCTGTTCTTGCGCCAGGTTTTTTCGGCGCTCGTTGCGGATCATGCCCGCGATTCGCCCCATGGCGATCCCGCGCATAAAAAGACTTGCTGGCAGGAATGCCCATGCTGATACCATCCAGATCATTGTATGGCCGTTTGTCAAAGTTACCGTCTCATAAAGTGAACCCGCATTAGTGATTATTGCCGGCAATATGAACGGCAGTAGAAATCCTAGCGAAGTGTTAATGATGGCGTCACGCTCAAGTCGGTAAACCACGTCAGCGCCTGAGGTCGGGTCAAATGTCGGCAAGTTAACCCATACATTGAAGGCGCCGTATTGGTTGGGCCAGTTCAACACTTTCAGCGCCAAGAACAGGGCTGCAATTGATAGAAGTGAGATAAGATAGGCCAGGCCGGCGGCGGTGCGCAATTGTTGCACCTGCCAGATGGGGGTGTCTTCGGGTAGAACCATCACCACAAGGTTAACCGGCGAATAGGGAAAGTCCATTGCATCACCAATTCTGGCCCCAACTGCCTGCACCAACTGGGTCAGGTCCGAGGCACCGGGCTGACCGCCAGCGATCATTGAAAGCAGAAACACCGTGGCAAACAAGCAAATGAACCGGATGCGATTAAAGGGGGGGGCATCGCGGAACTCAACCAGGCCTGGATAGGTCGACACATATTCAGAAAAGGTGATTGCCCCGGCAATTAATGCAAGCAAAGCAACGATTTGTGCGGTATCGGGATTGATCGCGGGCATCATCAAAGCCGGTGTTGCGATGAGCATCACCATTAAAAATGCGCGCGCGATTGCGCTTGCCAAACGTGCTACCACTGCCTGTTCCTCAACTCGGACGGAGGTGGTACTCTGCCACTTCCTTGTCCCTTGTTGACCCGCCAATTCTGACGGCTTGCCTCATATTTGCCCCATTTTTGACAACATTCACTTCATCGCGCAAGCCCCTGTTTAGGTTGACGAATGTTTTTTTGCTATTCTTGAGCAAACTGGTGCCCGGTTGCATCAATGCCACAAAAGGGCTGGGCCGCCGGTCAGGACGGCCCATCATCTAGGGGGTATTCAGGCATCAAACGCGAGGTTTAGTCTTAAACCCAAGGGCGCGCTTGTGAAGACGTTTCCTCAAAGGCCGAAATACCTGCCTTTTTCTTCAGAGTCAGACCGATGTCATCAAGACCTTCCAGGAGGCAATGTTTCTTGAAGGCATCGACCTCAAACGGGATCACTTCACCGTCCGAGGTTGTAATCTCCTGCGCCTCAAGATCAACACTCATACGTGCGTTTGCGCCCTTCTCGGCATCCTTCATCAGGATGTCGACCTGTGCTTGCGGCAACACAATTGGCAGCAATCCATTTTTGAAGCTATTACCGAAGAAAATGTCAGCAAAAGAGGTACTTATAACACATTTAATGCCGAAATCCGCCAACGCCCAAGGGGCGTGTTCACGGCTGGAACCACAACCGAAATTGTCCCCGGCAATGATGATCTCGGAACCGCGATAGGCAGGTTGGTTCAGCACGAAATCCGGGCGTTCGCTTCCGTCGGGATAATACCGCATCTCGTCAAACAGGTTCACACCCAGGCCCGAGCGTTTGATGGTTTTCAAAAACAGTTTTGGGATGATCATATCAGTGTCAATATTGATCAATGGCATGGGTGCAGCCACCCCGGTAATCTTTTCAAACTTGTCCATATCTAGTATCCTTCTTTCTCGACCGCGTTAACCCTTTGGCAATGGGTTGGAGGAATTTGTAAAACTTACCACTCGTCAGAGGGTGTTTTTGTAAGTTTGGGGGCTCCATTTTGCGGTATTTGTAAATCTCCATCCGGGCTTAGGAAAACTCGCGTACATCGGTAAGCCGTCCCGTAACCGCAGCGACCGCCGCCATTGCCGGGCTGACAAGATGGGTACGCCCATCCCGGCCCTGACGGCCTTCGAAGTTGCGGTTTGACGTGGATGCACAACGGTCGCCGGGCTCCAGTTGGTCGGGGTTCATGGCAAGGCACATTGAACATCCAGCCAGCCGCCAGTCGGCACCGGCCTCGCGGAAGATATCCGCCAGCCCTTCTTCCTCGGCCTGTGCGCGCACAAGACCCGAGCCGGGAACGATAAGTGCGCGCACCCCGTCGGCCACTTTGCGACCTTTAAGGATTTTGGCGGCCTCGCGAAAATCCTCAATCCGACCATTGGTGCAGGAACCGATAAAGACAGTGTTAATCGCAACCTCGGCCAGTTTGGTGCCTGGGGTCAGGCCCATATAAGCCAGCGCGCGGGCGGCGGCGTCAACCTTGCCGCCTTCGAAATCGTCTGCGGCAGGCACAGAGGCGGTGATCGGTAGCACATCCTCGGGCGAGGTGCCCCAGGTAACCATTGGCGCAATATCTTCGCCTTTGAGCGTCAGCACTTTGTCGAAATCCGCGCCTTCATCGGTGAAAAGAGTTTTCCACCATGTCAATGCAGCCTCCCACTGGGCGCCTTTTGGGGCGTGCGGGCGACCTTTGACATATTCGAAAGTGGTGTCGTCCGGGGCGATCAGGCCAGCGCGCGCGCCACCTTCGATCGCCATATTGCAGACGGTCATGCGACCTTCCATCGACAAGGCCCGAATAGCTTCGCCGCAATACTCGATCACGTGGCCAGTGCCGCCAGCGGTTCCGGTGGCACCGATCACGGCCATGGTAATGTCCTTGGCGGTGACGCCGGGCGAAAGCTGGCCGGTTATTTCGACCTTCATGTTCTTGGATTTCTGTTGGATCAGGGTTTGCGTTGCCAGCACATGTTCGACCTCGGACGTGCCGATGCCGTGCGCAATCGCGCCGAATGCGCCATGCGTGGCGGTGTGGCTGTCGCCGCAAACCACGGTCATGCCCGGCAGGGTCCAGCCCTGTTCCGGCCCGACAATATGCACGATGCCCTGCCGGACATCGTCGACAGGGTAATAGTGGATGCCGGTGTCGCGGGCATTTCTGTCAAGCGCTGCGACCTGAATGCGCCCCTGTTCGTTCTTGATGTTTTCGATCCCGCCAACGCGGTCAGCGGTGGTCGGCACGTTGTGGTCTGGTACGGCAATGGTTTTGTCCGGTGCGTGCACAGAACGCCCAGCCATGCGCAACCCTTCAAAGGCCTGCGGGCTGGTTACTTCGTGCACCAGGTGGCGGTCGATATAGATCAGGCAAGTGCCGTCGTCGTCCTGGCTAACCACATGGGCATCCCAGATTTTGTCATAGAGCGTTTTGGGGGACATTGGTCCTCTCCCGTTTTTTGATTTCTGGTTTAGGAATGGGGCGCGGACGCGACTAAGCCCTGGCAAGCGCCGAGGTGGTCTCGCCATAGAACCGTTCGATCAAGCGGGCGCGGTCGCCCATGTCCAGTAATCGTTCCATATGGCGGGGATACACCGGGGCGCGGTACGCATCAAGGCCCGGAATTTTTGTGGGTTTCTTGCGGGGGGCGGTAAAAGGTGCAAATGTCGGTTTATGGCAGGCGAAACAACAGAAACCGTGGATGAGGCGGCAACCGGGTTAGAGGCGGTGGCCGAGGAAGCCGCACAGGTGAGCGAGCCTGTGGTCAGCGGTGCGGCCGAGGCGCAGGAAGTGGCGTTCAGTCTTGCCGATCAGACGATGGATTTCCTCACCGGGCTGATGCGCCCGTGGAATGCCTATCAGATCGCCATTGCCTTTGGGATTTTCGCCGCAGCCTGGATGCTGGCGCGGCTTGTGGCCCCCAGATTGCACGACTGGATGCGGGGCCGCGAGGGTTGGCCAAAATGGCGTTTTCGCATTCTTATCGCGGTGCATCGGCGGCTGGGGCTGATTTTCTTCGTCTCCCTGATCTGGCTGTGCGTCCTGATCATGCGCGAGGTGACCTGGCCCAGCCGGTCGTACCTTTTGGGAATCATCGGCAACCTGACGTTTGCCTGGCTGGTGATTGCGACTGTTTCGCGGCAAATCTCAAACCGGTTATTGCGTCAGCTTGCACGTTATGCCGGTTGGATCTGGGTCACATTGTCGATCATTGGGCTTTTGGACGAAACCCGCACCTTGCTTGATTCGGCTGCAATTGAGATGGGAGGCTCGCGGCTTTCCCTGTGGGTATTATTGCAGTCCATTCTCACCATGGGCATTTTGTTTGTCGTTGCGCGCTTTGTCTCGCGCGCCACCTCAAGCGGGGTGCGCCGCAACCCTGATATCAGCCCGTCGATGCAGGTTCTGGCGATCAAGTTCCTGCAGGTAGGGTTTTACGGAGCGGCGTTCTTCATAGGCCTGAAAGTGATCGGGCTGGATCTGACCGGATTGGCGGTGCTTTCGGGTGCGGTTGGCCTGGGGCTGGGTTTCGGTCTGCAAAAGGTGGTTTCAAACCTGGTTTCCGGTGTCATCATTCTTTTGGACAAGTCGATCAAACCCGGCGATGTGATCAGCCTGGGCGAAACCTTTGGCTGGATCGACAGCCTGGGTGCCAGATATGTCAGCGTCGTAACCCGCGACGGCAAGGAATTCCTGATCCCGAATGAAGATCTGATTACAGGGCAGGTGGTCAACTGGTCCCACAGCTCGGATTATGTCCGACTGGACGTGCCCTTCGGCACCTCTTACTCCGACGACCCGCATAAGGTGCGCGAGGTGGCAATCAATGCAGCACTTTCAGTGGACCGGGTACTTGATGCCCCGCGCCGTCCGGTCTGTCATATCACCGGCTTTGGCGACAGCTCGGTTGATTACCTGTTGCGGTTCTGGATTGACGACCCAACCGGCGGACTGACCAATATTCGTGGCAATGTCTATCTAGCGCTTTGGGATGCGTTTGCGGCCGAAAAAATCTCGATCCCATTCCCGCAACGCGAGGTCAGGATGCTAGGCGAGGCAGCAGATCAAGACACACGCATCGCAAAATAATATCAGACGCTGTTATCCTCTGGCTTGCCAGGGATTGTTTCCAACCTTTTGGTTGATCGAACAGAACGTTTTGTTATTCAATCTTTAGACGAGAAACGATTTTCGCAAAAACCAATTTGAAAACAAGGAGATAATTCTATGACAACCTATACTCTTGCGTCATTTTTCTTTGAACGTGACCCGATCACTTAAAGCTATGTGGATGCTTCAAGCAGCGTCATCCAATTTGATGTAGTTAATCCTGCAACGATGGGCTTTACTTATACAATCCTTGACCCCAATCCCGGTGGCACTCCTTTGATCGAGTTAAGCATCGCTGGCGGGTACTCCGTTTCAATTGACGGGATTGAGCAAACGCTTGCGAATCTAAGATTCTATTTCGGCTATGTCGAATGGGGCGGTGGCAACAATTCTTATATTGTGGATATGATGTTCAATGATGACCCCGATAGTGTCTTGCATCACATTTACCAGCTTGGAGGCGACCCGATTGGAATTGGGGCGGATATGACCATTGCTGAAATGCAGGCTCTGGAGATGACAATTACCGGGATAGGGGCGATTGCCAGCGGTGTATTTGCACCGGGTGAGTTTATACCATTTTCAGCCATTCCCTATTTGTTGGATATCGATCCAGAGGTCGATGTTATTAACGGCACAAGCGGTGAAGATGTCTACTACGTCGGCGACGGTTCGGATTGGGTGGCCGGCGGTGAAGGTGACGATGAGATTTTCGGCGAGGGCGGAAATGATGAACTTCTCGGCGAGGAGGGTAATGATAAGCTTTCCGGTGGTGACGGTGATGACATTCTTGATGGTGGCATCGGTAACGACAATCTGCACGGTGACGCTGGCAATGACACACTCTATGGCGGCGATGGCGATGATAAGATGTTTGGTGGCGTAGGCGCCGATCACCTGGAAGGCGGCGATGGCGATGATAAAATCCACGCCTCATCCGGTGACGATACGGTGCTAGGCGGCGACGGCGCTGACACGGTTCTGGCCGGATCGGGCGATGATGACGTTTCCGGAGGCGCCGGCGACGATGTCCTTATGGGGCAAGGTGGTCATGACACTATCTCTGGCGGTCAGGGGAATGACCTGATCCTTGGCGGTGGCGGGGATGATGTGATTAACGGTGGCGCAGGCAAAGATGTGCTGATTGGTGGCAATGGCGCAGATACCTTCGTTTTCGATGACACTATCATTGGCACCAATGTCATCAAGGACTTTGATGCCGGTGAAGGGGATCAACTTGATCTGAGCGCCTACTTGCTTGCCCATACCGAAATCGAAGTTACGGATGCTGCAGATTTCATTTCAACATACGTGACGGATACCGGGCGGGACCTTGTGATAGATTTCGGCAATGGCGACATAATTGAGCTTGAAAAGGTCTCTTCATTGGATGAGCTTGAAGCTGGATTGCTTATTTAACCAAACAGATGCCGGCGAACGAATAAACCGTTCGTCGGCACTTGTCTGACGCGACGAATTTCCATTTTTTGCATTTGCC
>JAAEUB010000115.1 GCA_024227755.1 Paracoccaceae bacterium
AAAGAGGTGGCTGGGGACATGGCGAGGATGGGACCGAACTGCATGGGTGTTCTGAGCGTGTTTGATGGGATGGCGATTTGGGGAACAGGCAGTCAGGCCGAACATCCCGGCGAAATCGGAGCCGCACTAATTTCGCAAAGCGGCGCCTTTATCTATGGGGCTACCAATTGCGAACAGGGGTTTCCTCTCGGTTATGGAATAAGCATCGGAAACCAGGCGGTTGTCGATGCTGCGGACTGTATCAATGCGGTGCTGGATGATGACCGGGTACGCGCGATCGGGCTTTATATTGAAGGGATCGAAGACGGCAACGCTTTGGGGCGCGCCTGCTGGCGGGCACTGCAAAAGGGTGTTCCGGTGGTGGCCCTTAAAGGCGGCGACACGCCTGCTGGTGAGGCTGCCGCGATCGGGCACACGGGGGCGATGGTAGTCCAGTCGAACCTGTGGCGCAGCTTCGCGGAAAGGTTTGGTATCGCCGAGGTTTCAACCCCAAAAGCACTGATCGAAACGCTTAAACTGTTGACGCTCGGGGGAGTGCCGCAGGGTAACCGGTTGTCGGTTGTCACCTATTCAGGCGGCTTGAACGGATTGATCGCCGCCAGAACTCCTGAACTGGGGCTTGACCTGGTCCAGCCGCTGCCGGACGGCCTGGCAGCACTGCGGGGCACGATGCCCGCAACGGTTCCGATATCCAATCCGCTGGACCTGAATATGCCTTTCAAATCCAGAACGGGCATTTCGATGGAAAATGGCGACATGATCGGCGATTCAATTGCGGATCTGGCCCGTGGCGTCGCCGATATGGTGGTCTTTTTTCTCGATGTTCCACGCCATGATGAAAAGGCTTTGGACGAGGAGTGGCTGGTGTCCATCGAAAGCATGGCCGGGGTTCACGACAAGTTGGGTGTGCCCTGTATCGTCGCCGGGGTGCTACCCGAAGGGTTGGAAGTGGCCTTGCGCCAAAGGTTGCGCAGGTTGGGGATCATCCCTTTGCAGGGCTTTGCCGAAACGCTCGAAGCGTTGTCTGTCGCGGGTCAGCTCGGGCAAATCCATACCAGCAGGGCCGGCCAATCTTTCCCGGCCCTGTGTGCCGCAAGCTCGCAAGCACCAGTTGGAAAAATGCTCGACGAGGCCGCATCCAAGACGCTTATGGAGCCGCATGGGTTGGTAATGGCGCCACATAAGGTTGCCACCGCACAGGCGGCACCGGAAATCGCCGCCGGGCTGGGGTTCCCGGTCGCGGTCAAAGTTCTGAGCAACACCATCGCCCATAAGGCCAAGATCGGAGGCGTGCGCCTGAATATCGCCAGCGAAAGCGACGTGGCTTTGGCAGTGTTGGGCATCCAACAGGCACTTGCTGGCCTATCCGATCACCCAAAAGACCAGCACTTTCTTATCGAAAAGATGATCGATGCGCCGATTGCCGAATACATTATCGGCGTCAAACTCGATGCCGCCCTTGGGCTGGCTATGATGGTCGGTCGCGGTGGTGTAGCCGTCGAAGAACACCAGAAGCATCGGACAGTGCTTTTGCCGCTGCAAGAACGGGAGCTGGACAGCGCCCTTGCCGAGATCGGGCTGCCCGCCAGGCAGCATGGGCGCGAAAGCTTTATTCAGGCCGTCCGGGCGGTTGCGGGGTTTGCGCAGGCAAACAGCGATACCTTACAGAGTCTGGACATCAACCCGGTGATCATCACCGCCTCTGGTGCCGCCATGGCCGCAGATGCTCTGGTTGTGATTGATAGCTGAAAGAAGGAAACAGGACATGCCCGCACAAGAATCGATTGGCCTGACCGGCCCGGACTATGAGATGGATGTCGAACGCGGACGTGTGCGTGATTTCGCCAAGGCAATGAGCGCCCCGGTGCCGGAATTCACCACGGGGCGCACACCGCTCATCCCTGCAAGCTTTCTGGTGACCACGCCTTATACTTGGGGATATTCGCTGGAACGCCCCCGCGGCACGGTATTTGAAGAGATCGATCACGACCTTTCGGTGCCATTGCACGCCGAAGAATCCTTTGTTTTTCATGGAACCCCGCCGCGCGCCGGTGATCGGTTCACCTGCCGCTCGATACTTGAAGACGTCAAAACCAAAGCAGGTGGGCGCGGAGGTAACCTGACCTTTCTGACCCTTCTTACCGAGTACCGGGATGAACAAGGCACTATCGCCGTCGAACAACGCAGCGTCACCGTCACCACGGCCAATGCGCCCAGCGAGGGCGGGTGGGATGTGACCCTGCCCGCGTATGAGCCAGAATACCACGATCTTGATCCGGACGATTATTTCAGCGGGATTGCACGCGAGGGCTGGGAGACGCTGCGCGAGGGTGATGGTCCCGGACCGGTTGATGCCGGGCCGCTGATGTTGCGCGATATCGTCCGGTTCCAGGGCATCG
>JAAEUB010000116.1 GCA_024227755.1 Paracoccaceae bacterium
GGCGGCGGTAGCGATCCGCGGGCGGATAGAAGTGGCGGTGGCTTTGGCCTGAAACGGCCCGAGAGGCTGGTATTCCCATGCCTGAATGTCGCGCGCCGACCAGTCGTTCAAAAGGACGTAGCCAAAGATCATCTCGTCAGCCTCGTCAATGGTGACGGGCCCGTCTGAGGGCTGGCCGACAATGGCACCCATTTCCAGTTCCAGATCAAAACGGCGACACGGCAGAAAGGCGGGCTTGTCATGATCGGGACTTTTCAATTGCCCCCAAGGGCGCCGGATTTCGGTGCCCGATATGACGACGGACGATGCCCGCCCGTTATACCCAATAGGGATATGCAGCCAGTTAGGTGGCAGGGCATTTTCTACGCCTCGAAACATAGTGCCCACATTGGTGGCATGATGGCGGCCCGCATAGAAATCGGTGTATTCGGAAACCGCAAAAGGCAGGTGCAATTCGGCGTTCGCCTGTGCCACCAGGGCTGTACTTAGCTTATCTTGAGTGGCCTGGTCCGCGCTTTCATGTAGCATTTGGAGCAAAGAAGCCCGGAAGTTCGCCCAAACCTCTGCCCCCATATCCATGAACTCGTTCCACATCGGCAGATCGAACACTGCAACATCATCCACATGAATAACCCCCGCTTCTTCCAGAGCGGTAACATCAAGGATCATGTTGCCGATAGCGACGCCGCAATGGGGCTCACTAGTTTCGGATGAGAACACGCCGTAGGGCAGGTTATTGAGGGGAAAGGGGGTATCGGGCGTATTGGCGCTTTGCACCCAGGATTTCAGAAGTTCGCACATGGTTTCCTCACTCTGCGTCAGGTTGGGCTTCTGGCCTGGCGCGAGCAAAGGCATCCAGCGCAAGGCAGTTTTGTTCAATCTCAACGATGCGGGCAAACGGGGTCAGGTCCAGCCCCCAACGGCGCCCGTTATATAATTGTGCCACCATGCAGATATCGGCAAGGTCCGGAATGTCGCCAAATGAAAACGGCGTATCTGTGCGGATCATCGCCTGATAGGCCACCAATCCATCGTGCATCCAGTGGCGCATCCACTCGGTGGTCTGGGCCCTATTATGGCCCAGCGTTTCAAGATGCTGCACCACGCGTAGGTTATTGACCGGATGAATGTCGAGGGCAACCGCATGAGCCGCGGCCGTCACACGCGCGCGCTCCAGCGGGTCGGTGGGCAGAATCGCAGGTTTCGGTCGGATGGTGTCAAGATAGTCGATGATCGCCAGTGATTGCGTCAGGTGGCTTCCGTCATCCAGCTCCAGCGTTGGCACACCTTTGCCGGGATTTATAGCGGTATATTCGGAACTGCGCTGTTCACCGGCAATAAGGTTTACCGGCTGACATTCATAGTCAAACCCCTTGAGGTTCAGCACCACCCGCACCCGGTAAGACGTGGTCGAGCGCCAGTAGGAATAGAGCTTCATCTTCCCCCGCTTTGCCGTGAGAAACCTGACTTTTTATTTTGGGCATAGTCGCCGTCTGTTCGCCTTGGAAACCTATCGTTGCACATGCAATGAAGTCAAGCCGGGAGGGAAGGCGGGTCAGGCCAAATATTTCCGGACAATTTGAAAGGTTAAACACCCGTTTACGCCGAACTGCTATTCATGACCTTGGGTGAATGAAAGAGGTGGTGGGATGACTGCGCAATCAAATGCGCCGATCATCATCAAGAGAGTTAAAAAGGTGGTTGGCGGTGGTCACCACGGTGGCGCATGGAAGGTGGCATATGCCGACTTCGTAACCGCAATGATGGCTTTCTTTTTGCTGATGTGGCTGTTGAACGCGACAACGGAAAAGCAACGTAAGGGCATAGCTGATTACTTTTCCCCGACAATTCCGGTTAACCGGGTATCGGGTGGTGGTGATGGGTCCTTTGGAGGTGATTCAATTTTTACCGAAGAACAGCTTGCACAAAACGGTATGGGCGGGATGCCGCGCGAGCCGTCGGAAACAGGCGAAGGCATTGCCGATAGCGGTCAGGCTGATGATGGTGAACAGGCCGAAACAGAAGCCCTTCAGGCGCTAGAAGAAATGCTGACCGGGCGCTCTGGTGAAAGCATGGTAAGTGAACTTGCTCAGCGCCACATTGTCACCCAGGTGACAGATGAGGGATTGGTGATCGAGCTTTTTGATATCATGAACGAGCCGTTGTTTAGTGAAAACACTGCGGTGCCCACTCAGATAATGGTTGAACTGAGCGGTATGATGGCGCGGGTTTTTTCCCTGGTTGAGAACGACGTCGCTGTTACCGGCCATGTGCGCGCCCAGCCGGTTGTTCTGACCACCAACACTGTGTGGGAGCTTTCTGCTGGCCGCGCCGAAACAACGCGTCAATTGATTGGGGTTGGCGGTCTGGCGCCCGGGCGCATGCACCGGGTCACCGGCCACGCCGACAGCAAACCCGCGGCCCGTAATCCGATGGCGATAAGAAACAACCGGATCGAACTGGTGCTCTTGCGCTCGGACAAGTAATTGATGGAATGAGCACGAGGAAAAAGGTCAAATTTTAGCTGTTAGGTACCTGTTAAGCCGGGGACTGTATCGCTGATGTCAGATCAGGGTTGATGCAGCAGAAAGGCGCAATATGACCATTTCCTCCGCTCTTAGTGCCGGCGTGGCCGGTTTGAACGCGAATGCGACCAAGCTCGCGACGATTTCCGATAATATCGCTAACTCCAGTACCTTCGGGTATAAAACTGCCTCGGCCGACTTTGAAAGCCTGGTAATCTCTGGTGTGGCTGGTTCCGGCAAGTATTCGGCCGGTGGTGTTCGTGCCTCGACCGCAAGGCTGATCGATGAACGCGGGCCGCTGATTTCTACCAGCAATCCATTGGATATCGCCATCAGCGGGCGCGGCATGTTGCCAGTTACAACCGCAACGTCACTGAGTTCAACGTCGGGGGATTCACCGTTGATGATGACCACGACAGGGTCGTTCAGAACTGATTCAAACGGTGTGCTGATGACCGATAGTGGGCAGGTTTTGCTCGGCTGGCCGGCTGACGCAGATGGGAACGTACCAAGTTTCCCCCGCGACACGATTTCGGGATTAGAGCCAATTGTGATTAACGCCAACCAAACAGCAGGTGACCCAACCACGGAAATGAACCTTGGTGTAAATCTGCCGGCGGTTGACACGCTGGCTGGTGCGTCAGGTGACATGTTGCCATTGGCGGTCGAGTATTTCGGCAATCTGGGCACGTCCGAGACGATGGATATTGAGTTTACCCCAACTGTGCCGGGTACCGGTTCTTCCAACGAATGGACCATGGTGATCAAAGACAGTGCCTCGGGCGGGGCGACGATCGGCGAATATACCCTGGTTTTTGATGACAGTCGCGCAAACGGCGGCACGTTGGCCTCGGTGACGGTGGTTTCGGGTGGGGCCTACAACTCCACAACCGGGGAATTGTCACTTACCGTAGCTGGCGGTCCGATTGCGATGACCATCGGCAAAATCGGTGACCCGAACGGGCTGACACAATTGTCTGATAGTTTCGCGCCGACCTCGATTACCAAGGATGGCTCGCCGGTCGGCAATCTGACCGCGGTCGAGATTGATGGCCAGGGTTATATCTCTACCACCTATGACACCGGGTTTGTGCGCACGATCTATCAGGTTCCCTTGATCGACGTGCCAAATCCTAACGGCTTGATCTCGCTATCCAACCAGTCCTATCAGGTCTCGCCCCAATCAGGCTCGTTCTTTCTGTGGGATGCGGGGGACGGGCCAACGGGGGATGTTGTCGGCTTTGCCCGTGAGGGCTCAACCACAGACGTGGCAGGCGAATTGACAAACCTGATCCAGACCCAACGGGCGTATTCCTCAAATGCCAAGGTCATCCAGACCGTCGATGAGATGCTGCAGGAGACAACGAATATCAAGCGCTGATCACCGGGGTGGAAACGGAGGTTAAGCAATGACTATTTCCGGGGCATTGTTCAATGCATTATCAGGTCTGACAGCCAATTCCCGAGCGGCCGAGCTGGTGTCTTCAAACGTCGCAAACTCTACCACCGAAGGGTACGGTATGCGCGAACTCGACCTGTCTTCTCAGGTTCTGGCCGGGTCCGGATACGGTGTACGAACTGGTACGGTTGTACGAATTGTTGACGAGGGCTTGATCGAAGACCGGCGCCTGGCTGAGGCTGGGGTGGGAAATGGAAACACTTTAGCACGGTTCCTTTCTGATCTGGAAAACATCATTGGCATACCTGACCAAGAGGGCTCACTTTCAGGCCGCCTTGCAGCCTTTGAAAGTGCGTTGATCGAAGCCGGTGCGCGCCCGGATAGCCAAGCGCGCCTGTCCAACCTACTTTCAGCCGCACAGGGTGTCACGCAACACCTGAATGCCTCATCTGATGCCATTCAGACTGCGCGCATGGATGCGGACCGTGAAATCGCTTTGCAGGTTGACCGGCTCAATGCCGGGCTGGCGAGTGTTAAAAACATCAATTATGAAATCCAGACAAGCCTGGCCCGCGGCCAGGACCCATCTTCGCTGATGGACCTGCGCCAACAGACAATTGATGACATTTCCTCAATCGTGCCTCTGCGTCAGGTGCCGCGCAGTAACGGCCAGGTCGCCCTTTTCACTCCCGGTGGGGCAATCTTGCTGGACGGCCGCGCTGCGGAGCTGGAGTTTTCTCCAACCGGATTTATTGTGCCGGAAATGACACTTGCCTCATCAGCTCTTTCAGGACTTACGATAAACGACCGTGACACAAGAACCTCGGGCGGGCGCAGTCCGATTGCTGGCGGATCGCTTGCCGCTTTGTTTGAAATTCGCGATGAACGTGCTGTATCTGCACAGGTCCAGCTGGATGCAATGGCGCGTGATTTGGTCGAGCGGTTTCAGGATCCCGCTCTTGACGCCACCCGCGCCCCGGGGGCGGCAGGTCTGTTCACCGATGCCGACGCGGCCTTCCTGCCCGCAGACGAGGTCGCTCTTTCCACGCGCCTTTCAGTAAACAGCGTCGTGGATCCTGATCAGGGAGGTGCACTTTGGCGGTTGCGCGCCGGGTTGGGTGCCGCGGTACCGGGGGATGTCGGAAATGGCGTCCTATTGGCGGATATGGCTACAGCATTGACAGCAAATCGGGTGCCGGCCTCGGGTGACATCACAACGGCCGCTCGAAGTGCCAGCGGTCTTGCGGCCGAATTTCTTTCATTGGTTGGTGCTGGAAAACGCGATGTCGAATACGAGCTTGGTTTTTCGATAGCAACCCATGAAACTCTGAAACTTCTGGAGCTTGAAACAGGCGTCGATACCGATGTCGAAATGCAAAAACTGATGTTGGTTGAACAGGCCTACGCCGCAAATGCCCGTGTCATGACAACTGCGGATGATATGCTGCAACTCTTGATGCAGCTTTAGGGAGGGTGCATGAATTCTGTTTCAATCGGTGACCTGGCGCGCGTGTTTCAATCCCGGCACCTGACGACCGGCCTAAAATCGGATCTGACCCGGTTGGGGCAGGAGCTTTCGACCGGGATCCGATCTGACATATCCACTGCTGTCTCCGGCGATTTTGGACCCATCGCAGATATTGAAAGGTTACTTACGACACTGCAGGCAAGAAAGACCGTTACTGCAGAAGCCACGATATTGAGCGCATCAATGCAAACGGCACTCGATGCAATTCAGGAAAATGGCCGGTCGATCAGCCCTTCGCTTTTGTCAGTGCAAAGCAACGCAAACGCAGCGACGCGCCAAGTGGTGGCCAGAAATGCACGCGAACGATTTGACATGGTCGTTACCGCGCTCAACACTCAAGCTGGCGGTCGTACTTTGTTCGGCGGAGCCGCAACTGATCGTGCTGCCATTGCCACGTCGGCCGACATGCTGGCCGCGCTCAATGTGATAACTGCGCCGGAAACCACGGCTGCCGGAGTTGTGGCCGCGGTTGATGCCTGGTTCGATGCACCCGGCGGCGGGTTTGAGACCATTGGCTATCAGGGTTCCGCCAGTGCTGCAGGCCCGTTCCAACTGGACGAGGGCGAGGTTGTGAACCTGGATTTCCGCGCTGATGCTTCTGCCTTGCGTGACGTGATGAAAAGTTTCGCAATGGCGTCGCTTGTGGCTGACGGTACACTTGCCGGTGACGCGGTTGAGCAAGCCGAGCTTTTAGCACTGGCGGGTGAGCGCTTGATTGCCGGGGACCAGAGTTTGACCTCTTTCAGGGCCGAAATCGGCATGATGCAGGAACGTATTGAAACCGCGTCAGTGCGCAATTCGGCCCGGCAGACATCGCTTGAAATCGCCCGAAACGACCTGATCGCGGTTGATCCCTATGAAACAGCAAGTCGGCTGGAGGCTGCCTTTACCCAGCTTGAAACCTACTACGCTGTCACAGTGCGACTCTCTAACCTCAAATTCACGGATTACATGAGATGAAATACGCCTTTTTTCGACTGGCCTGGATACTTTTAACATTTGTGATGTTTGTAAGTGGTGCAGCACACGCCACATCCATTCGCATAAAAGATCTGGTGGAATTTGACGGCGTGCGGGGCAATGATCTGATCGGATATGGTCTTGTGGTCGGGTTGAATGGCACCGGTGACGGCATCCGAAACTCACCATTCACTGAAGACATCATGTCAAACATCCTTGAACGTCTGGGCGTGAATATTACCGGCGAACAGTTTCGCCCCAAGAATGTCGCGGCGGTGTTTGTGACTGCCACTTTACCGCCATTTGCGCGGGCTGGTGGGCGCATTGATGTGACCGTGTCAGCCATAGGAGACGCCAAAAGTCTGCTGGGTGGCACATTGATCATGACCCCGCTAAACGCGGCAGACGGCGAAATCTATGCAGTTGGCCAAGGAACAATCATTGCCGGTGGCGCGTCTGCCGAAGGGGACGGGGCCAGTGTGGTGCAAGGTGTGCCGACCGCCGGTGTGATCCCCTCCGGCGCCAGGGTTGAACGTGAACTGGAGTTTGATTTTACAGAGCTTGGTTCGATCCGGCTGGCCCTGCGGGAGCCGGATTTCACCACGGCCGGTCGTATTGAAGCAGCAATAAACGGCAATTATGGCCGGGTTGTATCGCGCATGCTTGATCCCGGCACTGTCCTTTTGGACATCGGTGCTACCAGTGCCCTGTCACCGGCCCACGCTATTGGTGAGATTGAAAACCTCCTGGTCATTCCCGAACGCAAAGCCCGCGTTGTCGTTGACCAGCGTTCGGGTACAATTGTCATGGGGGCAGATGTGCGTATCAGCAGGGTTGCTGTCTCACAGGGAAACCTGACTTTGCGCATTCAGGAAGAACCGCTTGTCGTGCAGCCTAACCCGTTCACAAATGGTCAGGCAATTGTGGTTCCTCGCACAAATGCTTCAATCGAAGAAGAGCCAGGCACCGGTCTTGCCGAAGTGAGTGAAGGCACCACTTTGTCAGAAGTCATTGCCGGGTTGAACGCGCTGGGCGTTTCCCCGCGCGATATGATTGATATTTTGAAAAGTATCAAAGCCGCCGGTGCACTTCACGCTGAGTTTGTCGTGCGGTAGTGATCGGTATGGTGGCCTTAGGCCGCGTAATACCAGTCGGTAACTGCATTTTTAGGGCCTGGCTGATTGCTTTTGAAAAATCCGACCCAGTCCCGGCTGCGGTCAAAATGCTGGGTTATTGACCTTGGCAGAACGGGCGGTGGCTGCAGCAAGTTTTCGTTCGGCTAACCGGGCGGGTATGATCTTTCGAGGCTCAAAAGTAACTACGGACCAAGGCACCCGAGATCAGGCTCCAGCCATCTGCAACAACAAAGAAGGCCAGCTTGAATGGCAACGAAACTATGGCTGGCGGGACCATCATCATCCCCATCGACATAAGCACAGCGGCAACCACAAGGTCGATTATCAGAAATGGCAGAAACACCAGGAAACCAATCTGAAAGGCGCGGGCGATTTCACTGAGTAAAAAGGACGGCACCAGCAATGACAGCGGCGCGGTTGCGCTGGCCTCGACTGCATTTAACTCATCGCGTAGGCTGGCCATGTTGTAAAATGTTTCCGGGTCAACGCGGTCAGCCATGAAAACTTTGAAGGGCGCCAGGGCCTCTTGAAAGGCGGCTTCAAGTTCCATCGTTCCGGCGGTAAACGGCTCGGCCCCGCGGGTCCAGGCCTCGGTAAAAACCGGTTCCATCACGAAATAGGTCAAAAAGAGTGCCAGTGAAACGATAAGCATGTTTGGCGGAGATTGCTGAAGACCGATGGCTTGGCGCAGGATCGCCAACACTGTCACAATAAAGGGAAAACATGTGATCATGATGGCCAGACCCGGCACCAGGCTGAGAAGTGTGATCAGAACGATAAGTTGGATTGACCGTGTGGCAAGCGAGCCTTCATCGCCAAAAGAAAAGGTTATGTCCTGCGCCCCTGCTGGGGTCGCCAGCAGCAGGATAAACGTGGTTAACAGGATTACCCAGGCAGCGGCGGGAGGCGTCAGGCGCGCGAGTAGGTACATGTTCAGAGACCGGTTTTCAGATCTGCAACTTCGGTCAGTCGCACAGCGAGTTGCCCGTTCGGATCATCGGGCATTTCCTCTAATTCACCGCGCGCAATCAACTTATTTCCGATGTAAAGCTCAACCGGATCATCGACACCTTTATCAAGCGGCAGGATAGAATCGCTTTTCAGGCGCAGAAGGTCGCGCACTAGGGGGCGGGCTTTGCCGACCGAAATCATGATCTCGATCGGGACTTGGGTAAACGGATTTTGCGGGTCGTTGTGGTCAGCGGTCTTGGTCTGGTCATCCATGCTGGAATACCCTTTCATTCAAGTCATAAAGATCGTTTATTGCTGTTCCGATCCGGTCAACGGCTCCTGACAGATCCAGGTGTTTCTCAGTTTTTCCGGAGCGTAGAAACACCTGCCCCTCGGCCAAAGTTGGCTCTTCAATAATCACAAAGGGTACCGTCGAGGATGCAATCAGCATGGGTTCCAAAACGGGCCGGGCAGAGGGTGGAACGACAACCTCAATCGGCTTGTCCGCGGCGGTTGATGCAAGCGGTAGCAGTTCTTCAACAATTGATTGCCCGATTGTATCAGCAACCAGCTTTGGCAATACCTTCTCGACCATACCTGCCAAGAGAGGTTCCAGGGCGTGCATGACGTGGCTGCGCGCCTCATGAAAGGTGAAGCCAAGATCTTGCAGGTTTCGTGCAAACTCGGCGCCGATACGGCTTTGCCCATCTGTCTCGGACTTGGTTCCGTCATCCCAACCGGCCTGATACCCGGCCTCAAAGCCTGCCAGCCGGGTTTTCTCAATTTCCTCGGCGCTCACAAGAGGTTTGGATTGGCCGACCTTGGTTTGGTTTGGCCGTGAATTGGGGTGAGATGGTTTGAACTCTTCCAGTGGAAAAAGTGGTGCCATCAAGTAACCTCCTCTTCATTTTCCATCCAACCGCGCAAAATCTCAACCGTCTCGGATTGGCGTTCTTCGATCAGAGCACGCAGGCGCGCAACCGGGTCGGCAATGTCCCCTCCTAGGGCGGGCAGGGCGCCAATAGCCTCGTCTGCAAAATCAAAGTCTGAAACCACGGCCATTTCCGGAAACCCAGCGTCACCATCCGCGATCTCACCTGTTAATGCAGGCAATTGCGGCACTTCTGTTCCGCTATCTGCCGAACCTTCATTCGGGGATACGCCCAAGCCGCCCAGTGACATGGCGCTTTGCGCCCCGGCCGACGTTACGTCTGCTGGACCTGGCGCTGAAAGGCGCCCGGGTTCTGATCTGCCCAAACTGTCTGGGGAAGAAAGAATTGGGCGCAATACGAAGACCCCCAACACAAGCGAGACAATGGCCAAAACCGCAAGTTGCAGCAATGACATGACATCAAGATGCATGCTCTCAAAAATGCCCGGAGCTGTCATCGAGGCGTCGGCTGCTACCGGTTCAAACTCAAGGGTCTTGAGAGTTATAACATCGCCACGGGTTTCATCGTATCCAACGACCGAGGCCACAAGATCACGCAGCGACGCCATCTCTTCCTGCGCGCGCGGGGTCCAGACCTCCTGCCCAGTGTCATCAATACTGCGGATCCCGTCGACCAAAACTGCCACTGATAGACGCCGAATTGCTCCGGGAACCCGCAATACTTCTCGGGTGGTTTCCGACACTTCGTAATTCGTACGTTCCCGGGTCTCGCTGTTAGTGGAGGATGACTGTCCATCGCTTTGAGTGCCTTCTCCGCTGGGCAGGTTTGAGGCCACTGAAACGCCTGAATTGCGGCTGTCTGTGCTTGAAACGCTGCTTTCTTCAGTTTCGCTGGAAATTGCGGTCCTGCTGTCAGGGTCTATGCGCCGCTCAAGAATTGACTCGCTTTCAGTCACTGTTTCAACTGAAATCTCAACCACCGCATTTCCAAAGCCCACCCGCGCTTCCAGCATGCGCTCCACGTTACGACGCAGGACTTCGGCGCGGCTGGCATTGTCCACGCCTGATGTTTGGGCTTCGTCGCCTGCAAGGATCAACCCCCCTTTGGCGTCGATCACCGAGACATTCTCGGGCAGCAGGCCGGACACCGCCGAGGCCACCAGGTATTTCAGGGCTTTCGCATAGGCTGGGGACAATGTGCCGCCCGAAGTCGTCACTGTGACCGAGGCCGTCGGGGCTGTGCGTTGGCGCAGGCCTTGCGTGTTGGGACTTCCCAAGTGAACCCGGGCGGTTTGGATCGCCGGGTTTGAGACGATTGTGCGCGCCAATTCACCTTCTTGCGCGCGCCAATAGGCTGCGTCGAACATTTGCGAGGTTGTGCCAAAGCCGGAGAGGTTATCGAGAATTTCGTATCCGGCACTGGAATTGGCCGGCAATCCTTCACTGGCCATATTCATCCGCAGCTCGTCACGGCGAGTGCTTTCAACGAAGATGGCGCCGCCGCGCACTTCGTAGCTGGCGCCGCGGGCCTCAAGTGCCTTGACCACGTCGCCTGCTGCACTGGATTCAAGGCCCGCATATAACAGTGACATGGAAGGTTGTGTTGCCATCCGCGACACCCCCAGTACCGCCGCGAACATGGCCAGAGTCGCAACGATGACAATTATCCGCTTTCGCAGATCCAGGACGGCCCAAACAGATAGTAATGATTGCAAGACGAAACTCCTTCTGAGCGGGCTTCTGCCCCCGTCTTTGTCATGTTTCGCCGATTGCCCTTAACAATCGGTTAGTGCCGAGCGGTTAAAAACGATTCGAGAAAACTTTTTGGTACTTGAAATGGCAAACATCGAAGAAACGGTCGAAGGCGAAGAAGAAACGCCCAAGAAAAAATCGAAGAAGCCGATGATTATCGGGCTTATTCTGGCGCTTGGATTGGGGGGCGGTGGTTTTTATGCCGTCTATTCGGGCATGATTTTTGGCACGGCGGATCCACACGAAGCTGTGGATGCAGAACATGGAGAAGCCCCGACCGAATTGCCGCCTATCGCCTTTGTACCACTCGACCCTCTGGTGATTTCTCTCGGCGGTGCAAGCAACCCCCGGCATCTTCGCTTTCGGGCCGAGCTTGAGGTTGAACCGGCCTATCAGGATGATGTTACCGAACTGGTGCCGCGGGTTCTGGATGTCCTGAACTCTTATCTGCGAGCGGTCGAGTTGAGAGATCTGGAAAACTCATCTGCGTTGGTGAACCTGCGCGCCCAAATGTTGCGCCGCATTCAGCTGGTAACTGGTGAAGGGCGTGTGCGTGACCTGCTGATCATGGAATTTGTCCTGAATTAGGACCTAAAAGAAAGGCTGATGAAATGGATATGATTGCGGACATCCTGCTGGCTGCCGGTGCTCTTGGTGCTGCCGTTTATTGTGTTGTATTGGCTGGTCGGCTGAAGCGGTTCAACAATCTGCAAAACGGCGTAGGTGGCGCAGTGGCGGTCCTGTCGGTGCAGGTGGATGATATGACAAAAACCCTGCAAAAAACACAGAATGCGGCAATCGCGTCTTCTGTCAAACTGACTTCTCTGACTGAACGGGCAGAAGACGTGTCACGCCGGTTAGAGCTGATGCTGGCCTCGATGCATGACTTGCCAGAGCCCGAAGAAGTTGCCAGGCCTGACACTACCATAGGAAAGAATGCCGCCTCTGCGCCTGCCAAGCCACCGATGCCCCCATTGGGAGCGGCAAACGTTGATCAGGTAGATGAACCATTGTTTCACAGTAACCGACCCCAGGTGCTTGAGGCAGCGCAATGAGCAAACCCAAACCCGAGGTTCCTGAACGTCCCGGAACGCAAAAAAAAGCTAGGAAACGCAAGAACCCGGCGCGTGGGGTGTTGTGGTTGATCGCCCTTTTACTCTCTGTTTCCGGGGCGATCCGTCTTAGTGGGGAAACCGGGCAGGCGATAGCGCGCGAAGTGACCCAAATTGCCAATTCGCGCCTTGCGCCTACTGTCGGTGAATCCATGGGACTTGGTTCGCAGGCCTGCGCCGCCGAAAGTGACATCACCGAGGTTTTAATCCGATTGCAGGAGCGTGAAACCTTGCTGGAGGCGCGCGAAAATGCGCTGATTGACCGAATGCAGGCCCTGGCCGTGGCCGAGATAAAAGTGGAAGAAAGCCTGAAGGCCTTGATCGCGGCGGAAAGCGAGCTGAAGGCGACCATGGCCTTTGCCGAGACGGCGGCAGAAGATGATCTGACCCGGCTAACTACCGTTTATGAGAATATGAAAGCGAAAGAGGCCGCCGCGTTGTTCGGGGCGATGGACCCACAATTTGCCGCGGGGTTCCTTGGCCGGATGCGCCCCGATGCAGCCGCTTTGATAATGGCCGGGCTGGACCCGCAGGTTGCGTATACGATCTCGGTGGTTTTAGCGGGGCGGAATGCGAATGTTCCAACTAATTAGCCTCGCATGAGGGGTTTCTTAACCTCAATTTGTGACCCTCACATCAGAAATAACTCACGCGTAAAGTGGAGCAGGAAGAATGATCGGGTTCGTCGGTATCGGATTGATATTTGTTATGGTCTTCGGCGGTTATGTTGCCGCTGGCGGCAAGATGGGGATTATCCTCAAGGCCTTGCCGTTTGAGTTTACCATGATTGGCGGGGCCGCAGCCGGGGCCTTTGTCATTTCCAATTCGATTTCCGAAATTAAGCATACGCTGAAAGATGTCGGCAAGGTTTTCAAGGGGCCGAAATGGAAACCGGATGATTACCGCGACTTGCTTTGCCTGCTGTTTGAGCTCATCAGGCAAGCGCGCCAAAACGCGGTCGCTTTGGAAGAACATATTGAAAACCCGGAGGAAAGCGAAATATTTTCGCGCTATCCAAACATTCTGAAGGATCGTGAAACGATCGATCTTATTTGTGACACGCTACGCTCGGCCTCGATGAATTATGACGATCCGCATCAGGTTGAGGAGGTTCTGGAAAAACGCATGGAGGCAAATCTGCACCACGCTCTGCATTCCAGCCACGCCTTGCAAACCGTTTCAGACGCTTTGCCCGCGCTTGGTATTGTCGCGGCGGTGCTTGGGGTCATCAAGACCATGGCAGCGATTGATCAGCCGCCTGAGATTTTGGGTAAAATGATCGGTAGCGCGCTTGTCGGGACATTTTTGGGCATCTTCCTGTCATATGGTTTGGTTGGCCCTTTTGCCGCCAAGGTTCAGGCCGTAACCGAGGAGGACGCGCATTTTTATCAGTTGATCCGCGAGGTACTGGTAGCGAACCTTCACAACCACGCCACAAATATCTGTATTGAGGTTGGGCGCCAAAACACGCCAAGCCATATCCGCCCAAGTTTTGCGAATCTCGAAGAAGCGTTGAAAGATGTGAAACAGGGGGCCGCATGAACCTGAATGCGCTGGTATTTCTTGTATACAGCCTTTGCATTGGGCTGGGTGGCGGGCAAATGGCACTGGCTGCGGATATCAAAATCTCATCTGGTGAACATGAAGATTTTTCGCGCCTTGTACTCAGGTTTTCTGATCGGGTTCTGTGGCAATTTGGTCTTGTTGATGGTGGTTTCGAATTTCGGGCAGAAGAGACCGAAATCACATATCTTCTTAATGACATTTTCCGGCGCATTCCCCGCGACCGCATCAAGGATGTGATGGATCTTGGCGATGGGCGGTTGTTTGTTGCCTCGGACTGCGACTGTCACGCCGACGCATTTGACTTGCGTGGCAGTGAAGTTGTGCTGGACATCAAAGACGGCCCGCCACTTTCGGTTTCTCAGCCATTTAATCAAAGCCTGCCAGATTTAGTCGGCGCGGCAAACGTTGCTGATGGTATTGGCAGCGATGAGGCAACAGGTCCTGACCCAACGTGGCCCGCTGCCGGGAATGCTGCAAATGCTTCGGTGTTATCCATTGGCACCGCGAGCATCCCTGAAATTGCGCTTGAAAGGGTGACCGATGGTGGGAATATGCAGGTGGAAATGCCAGCAGAAAACCCGCGCGACGCACGCAATGGCCTGCCCTTGTTTCTGCCATCCGGCGAAACAGGGTTTGCCCAAGATGCCTGGGTGCCGGAAGCTGCCCCGGCTACTGAACATGAATTCGAGCATGAGACTGATCCGGGCATATCTGGTTCAATCGCAGAGGATTCCCATGCGGATCCCCCTGAAACCGGAGATGGACAGCAAGTGACCCGACGCGTGGCCGAAACAGAAACCGCTTTGCTGGAACAAATCGGGCGCGCGGCAGCACAGGGCCTGCTGTCACCGGATGTCGCGCAAACACAAAGCCATATCCGCCAGGCAAATGATCCGCTTGGACAGAGCGAACCGGAGGACCCTGCTGGCGCGCAACTCAATCAGGCCTTCCCTGATCCCTCGTTAGGGCCAGAGGCACATGTCGTGGTCCAGACATCTATTGACCGGGCTAATCAAGCCACAGAGGCCGGGACCACCTTGGACGGTGAGGAATGCCCGGATGACAAGTACTTCAATGTGGCAAGTTGGGGTGGGAATGTCGACCACGGGGCCCAGCTCGGAACCTATCGGATGGGGCTTTTGGGTGAGTTCGATATGGTCAGGTCAGAGGTGGTCCTGGCCTTGGTACGGTACTATATTTATCTTGCATTCGGGGCTGAATCCACCGCCCTTGTTAAGGTATTCGAACCTGATGTGGAGCGGACAGATTTCCTGCTGATCTTGTCTGAGATCATGGATAGCCTGCATTCTGAGAGTAGCAGCGGGATATCGCGCTTCATAGCCTGTGACGGCAAAGTGGCGCTTTGGGCCGCGCTTGCGCAAGAAGACCTGGCATCGGAGGCGGAAATAAACGGCGCGGCAATCGCCGCAGCGTTTTCCGAACTTCCCCTGCATTTAAGGCGGTATCTGGGTCCAACACTTGCCACCAGACTGATAGCAGCAGGGAAAGCCGACATAGCCAAAACCCTGCGCAACGCAATAGATCGTGCGTCAGGCGATCACGGTACTGGTCTCGGTTATCTGGATGCTCAGTTGGCCATTGATCAAAACCAACCGCAAAGCGCAATTGACGCGCTTGATGAAGTGGTAACCACCGATGCGGATCTGGCTCCCGAGGCCATTCGGGTGCTTATTGAATACAAAATTGAAAATGACATCGAAATTACCGAGCGTGAAATAGCCATTGCCGCTTCACACGCTTTTGAGCTGCGAGGTACGGATTTAGGCCAGGCTTTGGTACGGGCCGAGATCAGGGCGCTTGCTGAAACCGCCAGTTTCTCTGCAACATTTACACGGTTTGACTGGTATAAATCCCGTGGTGAAATCCAACCGGATACCGAGGGTGAAATCTTGGCCCACATCCTGAAAAACCTGATCTTGAAAGCGCAGGATGCGGTATTTTTACGCTACATGATCGGCTTGCCCATTAATTCTCACTTACCACGGGGCATCAGATACGATGCAGCCCTGCGTTTGGCTTCACTGGGGTTTCACCTCGATGCGCGCGAGATTCTAAGCCGCTCGGCGCAGGTTCCCAATCCCGATGAGCGGCGTCTTTTTGCCTCTATTGCTCTTGCCGAAGGTAAATTTGATGTAACCCTTGGGTATCTTGCGGGTTTAAACACTAGTGCCGACGATTTGCTGCGTGGCCGGGCGCTTGCTGGTAAAGCTGACCCTGCCCAGGCCGCACTGTTGTTCGAGCGCGCGGGTGCTGCGGAAGACAGGCTTCGTGCGGCCTGGCGGGCTGGTGACTGGGAACAGATCGTGATGCTTAGCCAAGCGGCCGCCGGTCAGGCCAGTCGACTTATGCTGGCTGAATCCAAACCTGCTGCTGACACCGAAGCCAGCGCTCAAACCCTCGGAGACGGCGCCGCCTTGTTGGCTGAAAGCGAAGAAATGCGAGGGGTGATCTCACTTTTACTTAGCGAGTTTTCAATGCCGCAAAACTAAAATATCCCCAGCGAAAGTCACGATTTATCAACTACTTCACCCTAGCCTTGGGGTGGATGAAGTCAGCAAGAATGCGACGATATGATTTTTAGGCCGCCGAAAAATGATTTGCAAAGCTCACCGCTTTTGGCTCGGTCTGGTTGCCGGATTTTCCTTGTTGCGCGAAGTCTGCTGACCCGTCCGGCAGAAAATGGCCAAGGGGCGGCAATAGTTTGAGACTGTCCTTAACAAATATTTTTCAACCGACAATATTGTTGGCGCTGGCCTTAATGGCGGTGATCGTAATGATGATCCTGCCTGTGCCTGCATGGGTGCTGGATATCGGTCTGGCCACATCATTCGCACTTGCCATTTTGATGTTTACGGTGACGTTGTTCATTGAACGTCCGCTTGATTTTTCGATCTTTCCCACCATCCTTCTTTCGTCATTGATGTTGCGGCTTTCGCTGAATGTTTCCTCAACAAAACTGATCATCGGCGAAGGGCACACGGGAACTGGGGCTGCCGGTGAGGTGATTGAGGGATTTGCCAATTTTGTCATGGGTGGATCGGTTTTTCTGGGTCTTGTGGTCTTTGGTGTGCTGTTGATCGTCAATTTCCTTGTCATCACCAAAGGGGCCGCGCGCATGGCCGAGGTTGGTGCGCGTTTTGCCCTGGACGGCATGCCCGGCAAGCAGTTGGCGATAGACAGTGACATGTCCGCAGGCGCCATCGACCATACCGAGGCGAAAAGACGCCGGGAAAAGGAGCAGGCGGAAACCACGTTCTTTGGCTCGCTCGACGGGGCCTCAAAATTTGTTAAGGGCGATGCCGTTGCCGGGTTGTTGATCACACTTCTGAACATGGTAATGGGGCTGATAATTGGTGTCGCCATGCACGGGATGGAGCTTGGGCGCGCTTTTGAAACTTATGCTATTTTGACCGTCGGTGACGGGCTGGTCAGCCAAATCCCGGCGGTCATCATATCGATCGCGTCCGCACTTTTACTGGCGCGCGGCGGGGCGACCGGTTCAACCGATCTGGCGCTGGTGGCACAGCTTGGGCGATATCCGGCGGCACTTGCGACTGTCGGCGTTCTCATGGGTTTGTTCGCGTTGGTTCCGGGGTTGCCATTTGTGCCATTCATGGTTGGCGCGTCAGCGCTGGGTCTGGCTGCGTATTTCGGAAACAGGTTTCAAACGGAAAAAGCGCGCCTTAATGCGCAGGAGGCAGTGGAAGACAGCGAACCCGCGCCCAGGGAATCGCTTGGGGATTTGCTGGATCTGGATGATATCCATGTGGAATTCGCCCCTGATCTGGTTGCCATGGTGCTTGATCCAGCAACCGGGTTGGATGCGCGTATCACCAATATGCGAAGTCACGTTGCAAGTGTTTTTGGACTGATCCTGCCAGAGATACGGATGACCGATAATGCGACGCTGCCAGCCGGAACATATCTGGTTAAGATCCAAGGGGTCGAACAGGCTCGTGATGTTTTGCAAGCTGATAATGTCCTGGCAATCATGTCAGGACAGAACATGGAATTGCCCGCTGGCGAAGATGTACATGAACCTGTTTACGGAGCCCCTGCAAGGTGGATTACAACCACGCATCAGGAAGAGGCAGCCTTGCAGGGCGGCACAATTGTCACCCCGACGGAAGTGCTGGCGACCCACCTTCTTGAGGTTATCAAACGCAATTTTTCCCGCCTGCTAAGCCTGAAAGCCCTGCGTCGCTTATTGGGCGAATTTGTCAATCTATCCGACCAGGCCCGCGCGGCTGCGAACCAAAAGCTGCTGGATGAATTGGTTCCCGACAAAGTGCCGATGGATTTGCTGCTGACAGTCCTGCGCCTGTTGCTGGAGGAACGTGTATCGATCCGAAATCTTCCCTTGATCCTTGAGGCGATCGCCGAGGCGCGCAATGTTTATCCTACCCCGGAGGGGATCTGTGAACACGTTCGTCAGCGATTGGGATTTCAACTGGTGGCAGAACTAAGGCGAGAAGACGGAACGCTGCCACTGGTTCAGCTGGCACCGGAATGGGAAGAGCTGTTTGGCACATATCAGATCGAAGGTGAGCGCGGTCAACGCGATGTTGCCTTGCCACCGGATGACTTTAACCGCCTGGCCAATGCGGTGGCAGACAAAATCGCCAGTGCGGGTGAAACCGGCATCTACCCTGCAATTGTTACATCGACCCAGCGGCGACGCTTTTTGCGCACGGTTTTGACCGCCAAGGGGATCGCCAACCCGGTTTTTTCGTTTGAAGAAATTGGCACGGATGCACGTCCCTCGCTGGTCGGGCTGGTCGCGGGATGAACGCCCTTCTGGCCGAAATGCTTGTACTGTCCCAAGTGGCAATGTTGGCTGGGTTCGTAGTTTTTTTGCGTGTCGGCGCGGCAATGGCCTTGTTGCCGGCTTTCGGTGAGCGTTCCGTTCCCGTCAGGGTTCGGCTGGGGCTGGCCCTTGCATTCACCCTGATTGTCGCGCCAGTGGTTGCGCCCGGCATGGCCACGGCTTTGGATGCGGGAAATGCGCGGTTTTTGTTTACCGAGACCATTGCGGGCCTGACGATAGGCGCGGTGGTCCGGTTTTTGGTCATGGCATTGCAGATTGCGGGGTCGATAGCGGCGCAGTCCACATCACTTTCCCAAATCTTCGGCGGGGCAACAGTGGACCCTCAACCAGCAATGGGACACGTTTTCCTGACTGCAGGGCTGGCACTTGCGGTCTATACCGGGCTGCATATTCGTCTGACTGAACTCTTTGTTTTGTCATACGAGGTATTTCCACCCGGGCAACTTCCCGATGCCGGTGCATTGACTGAATGGGGCATTATGCGGGCGGCAAATGCGTTCAGCCTGGCCTTCGCCCTTGCTGCCCCATTTGTCATTGCATCCTTGATATACAATGTGGCGCTGGGCGTGATTAACCGGGCAATGCCGCAACTGATGGTGGCCTTTGTGGGGGCTCCGGCGATCACCGCCGGTGGCTTGATTCTGTTGATGATAACGGCGCCCTTTCTGCTTTCGGTGTGGATTGAGGCATTGAATTCCTTCCTTAGTGTCCCATTTGGGGGCTTTTGATGGCCGGATCGGAGGATAATGATGACAAGCAACACGAGCCGACCCAGAAAAAGCTTGATGATGCACGGCGCAAAGGTGAAATCCCGCGTTCGACCGACCTGACCACCGCTGCGGCCTATGGGGGTCTGTTGATAGTTGCCATTTCTGTTGGTGGTACGAGTCTGGAGAAAATTGGCGCTTTGTTTGCCGGGCTGATATCGCGGGCAGAGGAGGCTCCGCACATGGTTTTTTCCGGTAGCGGCGCACCCTTTTTTGCCGCCGTTACGCGCGATCTGATGTCAGGCATTTTCCCATGGTTTTTCATCCCCGGCCTGACTGCGTTACTGGCAATACTTGCGCAACGTGGGTTTGTCGTGGCACCAGAGAAACTGAAACTAAAACTCAGCCGTATCTCGCCCTTGTCCAATGCCAAGAACAAGTTTGGCCGCTCGGGTTTGTTTGAATTCTTCAAGAGCTTCGTCAAGCTCAACACTTATTCGGTTGTTCTTGGTGTTTTCCTGTGGCGCCAACTTCCCGTTATCATCGAAACAATATCACTGAATCCCCCCTTGATTCCGGTGGTTTTGTTTCAGCTTTGCATATCCTTTTTCGTGATCGTATTGCTTATCAGCCTTTCAATCGGCGGCATTGATTTTCTTTGGCAGCACCAAGAACACATGCGCAAAAACCGCATGTCACATAAGGAATTGACCGACGAGGTAAAGCAAAGTGAGGGGGACCCGCATGTCAAACAGCAAAGGCGGCAGAAAGGTTATGACATTGCGATGAACCAGATGCTTGCGGATGTACCGGACGCGGATGTTGTGGTTGTGAACCCGACCCATTTCGCGGTGGCATTGAAATGGAACCGTATGCCTGGCGCGGCCCCGGTTTGTGTCGCCAAGGGTGTGGATGAAATCGCCGCGCGCATTCGCGAAGTCGCGGCCCAGTCCGGGGTGCCCATCCACCACGACCCACCGACCGCGCGCGCTATTCACGCCGTTGTCGACATAGGCCACGAAATCAGCGCCGATCATTACCAGGCCGTCGCGGCCGCAATCCGTTTTGCCGAAGAAATGCGCAAACGGGCGCGCCAATCACAAGTTGGACATAAGACATGAGCATGAAGCTTGCGGACCTGAAAAACCTCGGTCGGTTGGCGGATTTTGTACTTGACCGGGAGTTGGCGAATTTGGCGCAGATTACCGGAAAACGCGATGACGTCCGAAATCATTTGTCAGGGTTGGAAAGGGAATTGCTGGTATTCCTGTCGGAAAGATCCGCGCCTGTTTCAACCAGTGCAGAGCCGTTGGCGCAACATGATCGGGATTGGCAGGAATGGCGGCGGCAAAAAAGGCGGGAGCTTAACGTCAGCCTTGCGGCCATCGAGGCCGAGCGCGAAGCCGCGCGCGTCGTGGCGAAAACGGCATTTGGCCGGGTCCAGGCGGTTGAAAAGCTTGTCCAGCGTTCGCACAATAAAGCGCTGAAAGGGAAATAATGTAAGTTGCGCCAGGGTCGCAAAGCAAAGTTGATTTTTCTGACCAAGCCCCCATATTACCAACATGGGTCCAATATTCTTAATCATTATCGGTGCTGCGGCCGGGTTCCTTGCGACCCGGGTGATGGATATTGAGGCCAGCATACCTGCGACGATTGCGGTTGGTGTGTTGGGTGCCTTGATTGGCGGAGTTGTCTTGCGTTTCTTAATGGCGACGATGGCCATTGCCGGTGGATTTATTGGTGCGGTACTTGGCGCGTTATTGCTGATTTGGATTTGGCAAACATTCATCAAATAGGCGATGCCCTGAACCCTATCAGCGCATTTTGAAATCAATATGGAAGTATTCCTATTATTATTTGCTGTTTTGCGGCAGGGTAGGGCATGACAATTATTCTTTTTATCCTCATCGGAGCAGTGGTTGGTTGCCTGTCTTCCTGGGTAATCGAAATGAAAACCGGCTCACCGGTTGCAATCGGTATCTGTGCTCTGGGCGGTTTAGCAGGCGGGGTGTTATCCCAATTAGTTATCCCGCTATCAGCCCTGATTACTGGCATCATTGGCGCTTGCGTTGGCGCGGCTTTGCTGATGTGGGTCTTTTCGGCGGCGGTCCGCTAGGCAGGAAACCTGATCAGGCTAGGGTTTGAACGGTGCCATTCCGGCGCGTGCCAGTTCATCTGCGCGTTCGTTCTCCACATGGCCGGCATGGCCCTTTACCCATTCCCAAGTGACCTGGTGGCGCGCTTGCGCAATCTCCAGACGTTTCCATAGCTCAACATTCTTAACCGGTTTTTTCGCGGCGGTGCGCCAGCCGTTTCTTTTCCAGCCGTGAATCCACAAGGTGACACCGTTTTTCACGTAAGCGCTGTCGGTGACGATAGTGATTTCGCTGGCCCGCTCCAACGCCTCAAGCGCGTGAATAGCGGCCAAAAGCTCCATACGGTTGTTGGTGGTGTCGGCCTCGCCACCCTTCAGCATGCGTTCCTTGACCACATCATCGCCATTCCGAGCAACCAAAAGCGCGCCCCATCCGCCGGGGCCAGGATTGCCTGAGCAGGCACCGTCTGTATAGGCGAACAACTCAGCCACGGGCCAAAACCGTCAGCCATGGTTCAATATTCCCCGCCATGCCCTGATCTTCGCCGTGAAGACGTTCGGAAATAGCAAACCCAGCGTCTCTAAGTTGGTTTTCAAGCTCTTCTTCGCTGTAATAGGTATAAAATCGGCCAAGCCGGTCAGTACCTTCGTCCCGCCCAAGTTTCATCCCCAGATGCAGAACGACACCGGGTTTGCCCGCCCGTTTTAGGCGTGCCAAATGGCCGGGAAACTCATTGCGTGGGGTATGCAGCAGGCTGAAATTTGCCCAGATCCCATCATAAAGCGCAGCTTCAGTGACGTCGTCAAAGCCAGCCTGCCGAGCCGTCACACCGGGCTGTTTGCAAGCCAGTGCGACCATCTCGGACGATGCGTCCAGGGCATCAACCAAGAAGCCTTGCTTGGCCAAAGCCGCCGCGTAAAAACCCGGTCCGCAACCCAAGTCGAGCACCCGGCCACCCTGCGGTAAAGCGGCGGCAAAAGCATTCAGTTGAGGCAGCTCAAAAAGTGCCTGGGTCCGGCGGCTGTATTCCTCCGCCTGAGCGTCATAGACGGCAATGGTTTTTTCGTCACTCATGGGGCTTCCCTTAACACCCGCGGTACCTTGAATTCGACATTTTCGCGCGCCGCTTCCAACAGTTCCACTCTCACCTCGAAACGCTTCCTAAATGCCAAAATAACCTCATCGACCAGTACCTGAGGGGCTGAAGCCCCGGCGGTCAATCCCAGCGAGCGGACACCTTCAAGCGCTGGCCAGTCAATGTCGTCGGCGCGTTCGACAAGTTGGGAATAGGCGCAACCAGCGGCGCGCGCGACTTCAACCAGCCGCCGTGAATTGGACGAGTTTGGTGCGCCGATGACCAGTAAGGCATCCACTTTTGGCGCGATCGCCTTCACCGCCTGCTGGCGATTGGTTGTGGCGTAACAGATATCTTCCTTATGCGGCCCAACAATGGCCGGGAAACGTGCGCGCAGGGCTGCGACTATGCCCGCAGTGTCGTCAATCGACAGGGTGGTTTGGGTAATATATGCCAGCTGTTTAGGGTTGCGAGGTTCCAGCCCGGCGACGTCTTCAGCCCGTTCCACCAACAGCACCTCACCGTCCGGTAATTGCCCCATCGTTCCGATGGTTTCCGGGTGGCCCTTGTGGCCGATCATGATCACTTGCAGGCCTGCCTCGTTATGACGCTCTGCCTCCATATGTACCTTTGAAACCAACGGGCAGGTTGCGTCGACGTAAACCATGCTGCGCCGTCTTGCCTCGTCAGGTACGGATTTGGCCACACCATGAGCAGAAAAGACAACTGGGCGGTCATCGGGGGCGTCATCCAGATCCTCGACAAAGATCGCGCCTTTTTCCCTTAGCCCGTCAACGACAAAGCGGTTATGCACGATTTCATGACGTACATAGACCGGCGGTCCCCACTTTTCCAATGCCAGTTCGACAACGCGAATGGCGCGGTCAACACCAGCGCAAAAGCCACGTGGGGCGGCAAGGGTCAGGGTCAGGGGGGGCTTGGTCACGGGGTCACCTGTTTCAATATGTGGCCAGATGTAACGCCCGGAAAGCCCGCGGTCCATGTGCAAAATGGCCGGGCAAAAACAGCCCGGCCAAACTGCTATCTTTTCGTCTATTCGCCATCGTCGTCGTCGGTTTCCTCGTCACGGCGATATTCGTTGTCATATTCACGAGGTGGACGGCCAACTACGTCTTTCAGCTCTTCCAGCTCGATGAAATTGTCGGCCTGGCGGCGCAGGTCGTCAGCAATCATCGGCGGCTGGCTGCGAATGGTCGACACAACTGACACCCGAACGCCTTTGCGCTGAACCGCTGCCACAAGCGGGCGGAAATCTCCGTCGCCTGAGAACAAGACGATGTGATCCAGATGTGGCGCGAGTTCCAGTGCGTCCACCGCCAGTTCGATATCCATGTTGCCTTTGACCTTACGCCGGCCCATTGAATCGGTATATTCCTTGGCCGGTTTGGTCACCATCGAAAAGCCGTTATAGTGCAGCCAATCAACCAGAGGGCGAATTGGTGAATAGTCGTCGTTTTCGAGTAGGGCCGTATAGTAGAACGCACGAAGCAGCTTACCACGGCGCATAAACTCTTGTCGTAAGAGTTTGTAGTCGATGTCAAACCCAAGAGATTTGGCAGCGGCGTAAAGGTTGGAGCCATCAATAAATAAGGCCAACCGTTCGTCTTTGTAAAACATAATTGTTTTCCCTTTATTATGGTTTCACTAAATACTTCCGTGAGTGATATGGGATACTGAAATACGAGCGAAATCACTGCCAATGTAGGGATTATATCACGTGTCACAAGGTGAAAGTAGAACGCCTCTCGAAACTCTACCCTTGGTTGCGGTTGGCAGTAACGAAGAAGACCGATTTGGCGGCGCGGTTGCTATTGTTCGCGCGGCGGCAAGCGCGCTTGAACTTGCGGGCCTTCCGGTGCGCACCGCCAGTCGCCTTTACCACACACCCTGTTTTCCAGCGGGCAACGGGCCGGATTTTGTCAATGCTGCAGTGCAACTTGACACTGACTTACCGCCAAAAGAGATATTGCAGCGCCTACATTCGGTCGAGGACGCGTATGGGCGCAATCGTGCCCAACGCTGGGGGCCGCGAACCCTTGATCTGGACCTGATCGCGGCAGGGGACACGGTCTTACCTGATCCAAAAACGCTGCAGGGCTGGATTGACCTGCCATTTGAGCGCCAGCGCGAGGAGGCACCGAAGCAAATGGTTATACCACATCCACGCCTCCAGGACAGGGCTTTTGTGCTGATTCCCCTGGCCGAAATAGCGCCCGAATGGACCCATCCCCTTTCAGGAAAAACCGTCGCTGAAATGGTAAATGACCTACCGGACGAGGAAAAACAGGTAATTCGCCCACTTGATTGACCCCGGTAGCCCCCTTATGCCCTTGCCAACAAGGAAAACCCACCCTAAATAGGCCACTTAATCCTCCCATTTTAGGAATGGAGCAGAATATGGCCCGCGTGACGGTTGAAGATTGCGTTGACAAAGTTCCGAACCGGTTTGATCTGGTAATGCTGGCAGCCCACCGGGCGCGCGAAATCTCGGCTGGCGATGCGATCACGGTGGAACGTGACAACGATAAAAACCCCGTTGTTTCTCTGCGTGAGATAGCTGACGAAACTCAAATCGTCGACGAACTGCGTGAGCGGATGATTGAAAGTCATCAGACGCAAATCGAAGTTGACGAGCCGGAAGAAGATTCGATGGCTCTGTTGATGGGGGCCGAGGCCGCCGACAAACCTGCCGATGATGATATGAGCGAAGAAAATCTGCTGCGCGCACTGATGGCGGCGCAAGGGCAAGGATAAGCAAAAGGCGGTGCAGCACACGCGCCCCCCCGAATAGGCGGACTGGATGAGCGTTGCCGACGCAGAAGAACTTGTCGCTCTGGTCCGGGCTTATAACCCGAAATCAAATTCTGATCTTATTCGCCGTGCCTTTGCGTACGGCGATGAAATGCATACGGGCCAGACCCGTCATTCCGGCGAACCCTATTTTACCCACCCGGTTTCGGTGGCGGGAATTCTGGCCGAGCAGCGGCTGGATGACGCCACCATCGTCACCGCGCTGTTGCACGATACGATCGAGGACACCAAGTCGACCTTCAGCGAGGTCGAGGGGAAATTTGGCCGCGAAATTGCCGAATTGGTCGACGGTGTCACCAAGCTGACCAATCTGCAACTCAGTTCAACCGCTGCAAAACAAAGCGAAAACTTCCGTAAGCTTTTCATCGCTATCTCGAAGGATATGCGGGTGATCCTGGTCAAGCTGGCGGACAGGTTGCACAACATGCGCACGATACGTGCGATGAGGCCGGACAAGCAGGTACAAAAATCGCGCGAGACCATGGACATCTATGCACCTCTGGCGGGGCGGATGGGTATGCAGTGGATGCGTGAAGAGCTTGAGGATCTGGCCTTTCACGTCCTCAACCCCGAGGGTCGCAACTCGATCATCCGTCGTTTCATACGCCTGCAAAAAGACAGCGGGGATGTGATCCACAAAATCACCGGCGATATCCGTGGCGAGTTGGACAAAGCCGTGATTACTGCGGAAGTATTTGGTCGCGCCAAAAAGCCTTATTCGATCTGGCGCAAAATGCAGGAGAAAGATCAAAGTTTTTCGCGTCTGTCGGACACATACGGCTTTCGCGTGGTGACGGAAAGTGAAGGCGATTGCTACCGGGTTCTGGGTGCCATCCACCAACGCTGGCGCGCGGTTCCGGGGCGGTTCAAGGACTATATCAGTCAACCCAAAACCAATGGCTATCGGTCTATCCATACCACGGTTTCAGGTCGTGATGGCAAACGGGTTGAGGTTCAGATCCGCACCCGCCAGATGCACGAAGTTGCTGAAACCGGTGTCGCAGCGCACTGGTCGTACCGCGATGGGATACGGGTTGAAAACCCTTTTGCGGTTGATCCCGCAAAATGGGTTGCTGCCCTGACCGAGCGTCTGGATGCAGAAGGCGATCATGATGAGTTTTTGGAGCATGTAAAGCTTGAGATGTACGCCGATCAGGTGTTTTGCTTTACCCCCAAAGGCGAGGTGGTCAAGCTGCCACGCGGTGCGACGCCGCTGGATTTTGCCTATGCAATCCATACCCGCATTGGCGACCGATGCGTGGGCGCACGGATCGACGGTATCCGTGTGCCGCTCTGGACCCGGATCCGTAACGGCCAGTCGGTTGATATTATCACCGCCGAGGGGCAAAGCCCGCAAGCCACCTGGATTGATATTGTTGCCACCGGGCGCGCCAAAAGTGCCATTCGCAGGCGCCTGCGTGAAGAAGACCGTGAACGGTTTATAAAGTTAGGGCGTGAACTGGCGCGGGTCGCGTTTGAACATGTGGGGCGCAAGGCAACCGAAAAAGCGCTCCGCACGGCTGCCAAACGACTTGGCCTTGACGGCTCGGGCGCTCTGCTCGCTCGTCTAGGAAGTGCCGAACTTGCGGCCAGCGAAGTCGTGGCGCTGTTATATCCCGAAGCGATTTCGGTCGGGGACGAGATTGAGGTGACAAGCGTTGTGGTTGGGCTGGACCATGACCAGTCCTTTGAACGCGCAACCTGCTGTCAACCGGTGCCTGGCGAGCGTATCGTCGGTATTTCTTACCGGGGTAAGGGCGTTGTTATCCATGCAATCGACTGCGCTGGGCTTGAGGAGTTTGCCGAGCAAACCAACCGCTGGGTTGATCTGCACTGGCAACCGGGGCGTCACCCGCCGGTGCACACGGTCAGCATTGACCTGACAATTTCCAACGATGCTGGCGTGCTGGGGCGGATTTGCTCATTGATTGGCGAGCAGCAAGCTAATATCTCGGATTTGAATTTTCTTGATCGCAAACCGGATTTCTACCGGTTGATTGTCGATGTGGATCTGCGCGATGTTGAACATCTTCATGCGGTGATGCTGGTGCTGGAGGCGGACAGCGATGTCGCCACACTGAGACGCCACCGCGATATCGAGCGCAAACCATAAGGCTGAGACACGGTGTTTAAAAGAAAACCACGCACCTATCTGCGCATGTTTGCGGAGTTTTTCTATCCGCGCGGCGGCTGGTACCGGGCGGCGGGCTATGTCATCCACCGGGTGCGTCGTCTGCCCGACCCACCCCACAGGATTTCACGCGGTATCGCCGCCGGGGTGTTCGTTTGCTTCACGCCGTTTTTTGGCCTGCATTTCCTGTCCGCGGCCATTTTGGCCTTCGTCATACGGGGCAATATCCTGGCGGCGGTGCTGGCAACTTTTTTCGGCAATCCCCTGACATTTCCGATCATTGCTGAAATATCCATAACGCTCGGCTCGCGGATGATGCACCTGCCGATTGATGTGCATCTGCCGCAGATTGTGGGCGCCTTTGGCCGTGCGTTGTCGGCACTGTGGTTCAATTTCACCGCCATTTTCACCACTGCCGAGGCGGATTGGGCCGGAATCGGGCGCTTTTTTTGGCGGATATTTCTGCCCTATACTATTGGCGGCCTGTTCCCCGGTGCGGTAGCTGCCGGCATTGCTTATGCCCTGTCGCGCCCGGTGATTACTGCCTATCAGA
>JAAEUB010000117.1 GCA_024227755.1 Paracoccaceae bacterium
CAGCCATGACCTGGGTCGAAAACGTCTCAACCTGGGAAGATTCTGGCCCAAACCGATGGGAGAACGTGCTCAAGAAGGCCCTCGGCGATAAGCCCGGCCGTATTGGCGTGGAATCCGCCGCTCTTCCGCCTATCGTGCGTAACTGGTTCGATGATCAAATGCCCGGTGTGAAGCTTAACGATATATCCACCGTCATGGGCAGCATGCGCATGATAAAATCAGCCGAGGAAATCGACGTTATGAAACAGGCGGGGGCAATCGCCGGTGCAATGATGGCAGCAGCCGAAGGCGGGCTGGGCGAGGGTCGCCCTGAATACGAGGCTGCACTGGCAGTGATAGATGCCGGTACGCGTAAAGCAGCAAGCTTTTTGACGGCCAAAGGCTGGGAAGCTTTTATTTCACCGATGATCCATAACCTGCAAATAATGCAGTCGGGAAAAGACACCTCAATGGTGCACCGCCGGGCCAGTGTTAAACCTTTAGCCAAGGGCGACCCCGTTTATTTCTGCTTTTGCAATATGGCACAATTCAAGCAATACAAACTTGGATTTGACCGCATGTTTTTTATCAAGGAA
>JAAEUB010000118.1 GCA_024227755.1 Paracoccaceae bacterium
GATGGGATGATGGCCTGGATGCAGGCCTGGATGAGCGTGATGGAAGCCGAAAAAAACCCACCGCAGGCTGCCGCTAGCCCGCTTGAAAGCGCCGCTCATGTGGCGGCGGGGGATCCCCTGCTACCGGCACAGATCTATCCGCAGATAAGCAGTATATTAACGAACATGGCCTTAAGTACATTGGAGGTGCAATGGAGTTAAAAAAAGAGGGATTTCAAAAAGTGACAGCCCAGCATTTGAACAGAAACGCTTATCTTTATGTTCGCCAGTCCACCGTGCGCCAGACAGTCGAACATCGGGAAAGCACCCGACGTCAGTATGATCTTAAGCAGCGGGCCATCGCCTTGGGCTGGTCACCGGATCAGATTGTCATCATTGACGACGACTTAGGCCGCTCGGCGGCTTCAGCGCTGCGCGAGGGCTTTAAGACACTGGTCAGCGAAGTCGGCCTAGCCCATGGCGGGGTGGTGATGAGCCTTGAAGCCTCCCGCCTGGCACGCAATTGCAGCGAATGGCATCGGTTATTGGAAATCTGCGCGATGACCCAATGCTTGATTCTCGACGAGGACGGTATCTATGATCCAGCCCATTTTAATGACCGTTTGCTGCTGGGCCTAAAGGGTACCATGTCGGAAGTGGAGCTGCACATGATCCGCGCGCGCTTGATCGGTGGGATGCTGAATAAAGCAAGTCGGGGCGAGTTACGGTTGCGGTTGCCGACCGGTTTGGTTTACGGCCCGCAGGATCAGGTGATTCTGGATCCGGACCGTCAGGTGCAGCAAAATCTGCGTATATTTTTCC
>JAAEUB010000119.1 GCA_024227755.1 Paracoccaceae bacterium
CGCCGACAACAGTGAAGCCACGATCCTCGATTCGAACGGTTCGTCCGACCGAGTCGTCGCCGCCGAAGAGCTTGAGATTGGTCGCGTGATCGAGAACCACTACGGACTCGCCCTGGCGGTCGGCGGTTTCATCCCAGCCGCCGCCAATAGTTTCGCAGGATAGATCAATCCCCGTAAGTGGGATGCCTAACCCGTTCAGGTATTCCAGCGCCGAGCCCTTGCCTGAATTTCCCGGGGCGGGAGTGGTGATCAGGGTCCAGGCGCGGGTGATGGCGTCGGCTTCGCGGTCGGCGCGCGCCTCGGCTATTTCACTCAGTGTGGCCTGGTTGATTCCAGTTTGCTCGACATATGCTTCCAGTGTCTTTTTATTGACCAGCCGCGCCTGTACACGGTCGCCGTAGTCGATCCAGAATGCCCATGCCCCTAGTGCGATTGAAGCGAAAGTGATGAACAGGACAACCCGTTCAAACCAGCCCCAAAACCCCAGCACTTCACGCCCACTGGCAGTGTGGGCGTGGCGGCGGGGTGTGGGTAGGGACTTTGCCATGCGCCGTGCGTTGGCTTTGCGCAGGACGGGGGAGGGGCGGGGTTTTGCTGATTTCACCATCTGTGCCCTCCCAAGTCCTTACAAGGCTGCCGCAATCGCCCGGAATGCCGACAGGTTTTGTTCAAAAGATCCAGGTTCGCGGAACAGGCGGTCGGCCGAGTTGACGGCGATGACGACATTCGCACCTTCGTTGATGTAGATGTACTGACCATAGACGCCGCGGGCGAAGTACTCGCCGCCAGAGCCATCGCTGAGCGCGTCGGAAGCAATCCACCATTGATAGCCGTATTGCGTCGAGCCGGTCCGGGTTGGGGCGGAAGGTTTGGTTGAGGCGGCGACCCAGTCGGAGGGAACTATTTGTGCACCGTTCCATGCGCCGCCTTGTAAGAACATCTGGCCAAAGCGTGCGTAATCGCGGGTGCGCAGGTTCAGCCCGCCCAGCACAAACGCCGCGCCGTGGCCGTCAGTGACATAGTAAGGCGCGGCCTCAAGCCCCATTGGGACCAACACTTTTTCCTGCAAAAGTTCCGGTACCGAACGCCCGGTGGCGCCACGCGCCACCATGCCAATCACATGGGTGTCGATCGAAACATAATGCCAGCCCTCGCCGGGTTGGTTGCGATGTTCGTCAAGCGCGGCAGCGAAATCGTCAAGTGATCCGCCCATTGCCAGCACCCGGCCCATCTTGTTGATATCGCTCCAAAAATCAAGGTAATCCTCGTCAAACTCCACGCCCGAGGCCATGTTCAACACGTTGCGCAAGCTGGCCCCGTCATATGCAGACCCGGCCAGATCGGGTGCGTATTTTGTAACCGGATCGTCAAGCGAAGCGATCGTGCCTTCTTCCACCAGGATACCAAAGAGCGCCGAAAGGAAGCTTTTGGCGACGGACCATGAGATGCGCAGATCCTCGGACCCGGTGCCTTGAAAATACTCCTCGCTTACGATCTGGCCATCCTTGAGCACCACAAGTCCGGTAAGTGCGCGTTCAGTGATCCAGGCGCTGGTTTCATCGGGCAGCGTGGCGGGTGTGCCGTCCGGCAATGGGCTGACCGGTCCGTCGCCAAGGCTCATGGTACGAGTAAGAAACATCGTGTCCATGTTGGAGAAATTGCCAACGATTTTTTCCTCGGCAAAAAGCGAATTTACCGCCATCAGCCGGGTGATCTGTTCGCGTTTAACCAAGCCGATAATGGCCACGATGACGATCAGGCTTAAAACCAGTTTTCGTAATAATTTCCACATTGGGTTACCTCTTCAATACGCATTGGATTACCCTGCCTGCCAATCCACCCAACGTCCATGAAAATCCACCCGGCCAAGGGAGATTTTGCGCGCAGCCCCTTGGTCACCCTGCCAAAGCCACAGGGTCAGGGCGGCACCCTTACCGCCATCAGCCTCCATCGACAAGCGCGCCAGCGGGGCGTCTTTCGTGGCATTCTTGCCTGCTGCTTCCAGCGCATTTTCGCAGGCAATTTGTGTGGCGCGCGGGAAGTATTGCCAGGCGATGGTGTGATAAACGAGGTGTGTTTGGCCGTGGCGGGGGGTGGCAAGGCGTGCGGTCAGCCATGCGGCGGCGTCGCCTTTGTCAACGGGCGCATTCGCCACGTTCATGGCTGCTTGTGTTCGTGCCAGTCGCTCGGGCTGGTCTGCCCACAGATACGCAGTGAGGCGCAGCGCGTCGGCGGGATCGGCGGGATCAAGTGGGTTAAGGTCGACGCCGCGCCTTTCATGTAGGGTGGGCGCGGTTAAAGGCGGAAATGGCCCGCTCCAGTCGGGTGAGAGGGTAAAGGCGGGATTTTCCGGCCCAAAGACCTTACCTCCTGCTGCAAGCGCAAAATGGTCCCACATCAGGTTCAGCCCACCCGATGCGCCCAGTTCAGACAGGGCAAGCGGCAGGCCAAATTCGCGGGTCAGCCAGTGACCGGCGGCGATCAGAATGGCGGCGCGGCGCACTTCGTTGGTTTGCGGCGCATTGTTCAGCCAATGGTCAAGAAAACCCGCGTGTGTGGTCATGGCGGTATGGATCGCCGTCCAGAGAGCATCATCGTCGGGCTCCGGGTGTGGTGGGTACAAAGCTGCCAAGTCGGGAGAAGCGCCATTAAGCACAAGCGCGTGCAAACCACCCAACAGACGCAGAGGTACCGACGCGCCGTGCGGGCCAATATCGCCCTGCCAGTCAAATATCCGGTCTGTGAGCTCTGTGCCCGGTTGCAGACCCTCTGCCAGCAGGCGCAACACCCGGGCGGTGAAAGGAGAGCCCAGAGCCTCGTTGTTTTTGGCTTGTTCTTTAAGGGCGTCACGCAGGTTCATCTGAACTTGTCCATCAACTTTTGCATGTTACTTCTGTTGTCTTCCTCAGGCGGTTTTACGGGGGGCTCGTCCATCTGTTTCGGCGTTTTCGGTTGCGCCTGCTTTGGTGGTTTCATGCGAAGTCCGATAGTATTCAGGAACCCCGGCGTGTCCCCCGCCGCCAGTTTTTCGGCCCCGTCCGAGATGCCGTAGAGAAGGTCATCGAGCCAGTTCTGATCTGCCTTGGCGAAATCTGACAACACATAGGGGGCGACCCGGTCTTTGTGTCCTGGATGGCCGATACCAAGGCGCACCCGGCCATATTCAGCACCGATATGGGCATGCAAAGAACGCAGGCCATTATGGCCCGCATGGCCACCGCCCTGTTTTACCCGAACCTTGCCGGGGGCGAGGTCAAGTTCGTCATGAAACACCATTACATCCTGTGCTTCAAGTTTGTAAAACCGCATTGCTTCGCCGACCGCCTGACCGGAAAGGTTCATAAAGGTGCCGGGTTTGATCAATAAAACCTTTTCACGCCCCAGATGCCCCTCGCAGACATGCCCCTGAAACTTGGCGCGCCAGGGCGAAAAGCCGTGATCGGCGGCGATCCGGTCAACGGACATAAAGCCAATATTGTGCCGGTTGCCAGCGTATTTTGCGCCCGGATTACCCAGACCTGCCCATAATTCCACGCGTTTCCTCCTGGGTGTCCTTTATCCATACCCCGCCCTTAAAGCCCGTGAGGAATGGGTGCGAGGTAAAGGTACGTAACCCGCAAGGGTGATGCAATGGTGAAGGCAATTGGTGGCGCGAATGCAAACGGGGCCCGCAAAGGCCCCGTCTAATTTTTGGTCATTGAAGTTGCTGGGGGCTGGATTACTCCTCGCCGCCCTCTTCTTCTGCTTCTTCTGCACCGTCCTCGGCACCCTCGATAACGTCGCCTTCTTCTTCTTCGTCCTCGCTGCGCAGGGCAGATGGGGCTGAGATATTGGCAACCACGAAATCGCGGTCGATCGTGGATTTGGCACCTTTGGGCAGGGTGATGTCCGAAGAATGGATCACGTCGCCAACTTCAAGCCCGGTCAGATCAGCGGTCAGGTGATCGGGGATATCGCCCGCAGTCACATAAAGCTCGATCTCGTTGCGGACCACGGTCAGAACGCCGCCCTTATTCAGGCCATCGCACTCTTCTTCGTTGATGAACTCAACGGGGATGAAAAGGTTAACCTTGGTGTCGCGGTGCAGGCGCATCAGGTCCAGATGCGTCGGCAGATCTTTGACAACGTCGCGCTGCACGCCGCGGCAGATCACCCGCACGTCGTCGTGGCCGTCAACCTTGAGGTTAAACAACGTCGAGAGGAAGCGACCCTCTTTCAGCGTTTTCAACAGAACGTTGAAGGGGATGTTGATGGGAAGCGGATCAGTGCCGCCGCCATATACGATGCCTGGTACGTTGCCTGAACGGCGAGCCTGACGGGCGGCCCCCTTGCCTGTCCCCGTCCGTACCAGGGCGTTCAGATCAGGGATCTTTCCTGCCATGGGTATTCTCCAAAATGTAAGGCGCGGATCCTCCAAGGGTGCATCCACGCGTGAAGCGCGGTCTATAGACCGGATTCGCAGGGAGGGGAAGGGGTAAATACGCACGCTTTTGCCACCTGCGCAGCTTTGGAACTTGCTTTGAGGCCATCTGCATGTCAGCGCTGCGACATGTCGTGGAAATCCGCCATATCAGCCTCGCGTCACACTTTGCCCCCCTTCGCGGCGATGGGGGTGTTTTGGGGCGCGTTTGCTGCGTTCATGCCGGAAATCAAAGCGCGGATCGGGGCGTCGGACGGGGAATTTGGCGTGGTCATGCTGGTGGCGACGTTGGGTGCCTTGAGCGCAATGTGGGCAGCACCTTGGATATCACAGCGGCTGGGCCCGCGTGTGCTGCCCTTGGGTGTTTTGCTGATGGGCCTGTGCTTTCAGGCACCGATGCAGGTTGGCACGCTTGTGGCATTTGCCGGCCTTATGTTGCTGGCAACCGGCGCGACGGGGCTGTTGGATATCGTGATGAATGGACAGGTTTCTCATGCCGAGGTGCGTTCAGGCCGCTCATTGATGAACCTTAATCACGCGGTTTTCTCGCTTGCCTATGCCGCAGCGGCTTTGTTGGTCGGGGTCGCGCGCGAGGCTGGGTTTTCACCACAGCTTGTCTTTTTCGCGTTTTTGATTGGGGTCTTGCCGCTGGTTTGGTGGACATACCAAGGGCAAACCGAACATTTGCCCGAAACGTCAGGCCAGACGGGCGGGGGCGCACCGGCCACTTTGCCTTCGGCAGTTTTCTGGGGTGGCATCATCGTATTTGCGGCATTCCTGGCAGAGAACGCAACCGAGGGCTGGTCGGCTTTGTATATCGAACGTGAACTGGGCGGGCGTGCGGCCGAAGGTGCTTTTGGCCCGGCAGTTCTGGGCCTGACCATGGGGGTGGGGCGTTTGGCGGGGCAGGTATTTGTCAGCCGCAGCAGCCCGGCCATGTTGCTGGGGCTTGCCGCTCTGGTTTCGGCAATGGGGACGCTTTTGGCAGCGGTGGCAACCGCACCGGGATTGGCGTGGCTGGGCTTTGGGGCGATGGGGTTGGGCGTGTCGGTCGTGGCCCCTATGGCGTTCGCACTGGTTGGGCAGGCGGTATCGTCGGGCGCGCGCGAACGGGCAATTTCACGCGCCGCAATGATCGGCTATGCTGGGTTTTTTATCGGACCGCCGATGATGGGCTTTGTTGCCGAGGCCAGCTCGCTTCGCATGTCATTCGTACTGGTGGCGGTGGTTTTGGCGCTTATCCCGCTTTGTCTCAGGTTCTTTCGCGCGCGCTAATTCGGTCTTATTCATCCAGCCCCAGCACACCGTCCTTGGTCAGTTGCTGCCAAAGCGCCATTTCCCCGGCGCGCCCGGTTTCGATCACTTGCCTTGCTGCAGGGGTTGTTTCAACCGGCGCACCGCGCGAGGTATTTTCACGTGAAAGCGTAATCGGCTCGCGAAACCATGCCTCAAGAAAAGTCTGCAAAAGATCCTGCCGGTCATATTGGAACACGTAGTCAACCAGAAGGTTGCCATTCTTGTCACAAAGAAAATTGTCCTGTCGGCCGATATCGCTTGCCCGTTCGTCCTGATTTATGACCGCACTGGCAAATTCATCAAAACTCATGCCCTGGATTTTGTCGCCCGCCGGGGTGTGGGGGCGCCCCAGCCGGTAGCGATACCAGCTGACCAGACGGTCAACCGGGTGGCGCATGACTGCAAAAGTGCTGACATCCTGTCCCGATAAATGTTTCAGGTATGGTTCGGTATGGGTCTTGAATGCCAGTGCCCGCATATGGCGCAATTTCGGCGGGCGGGAATAGGAAATGGAAGCATAAGGTCGCAACGCTTTACAGATCGCAGTTGAGCCGGTCTTGGGGGTCTCCAAAAAGGCCAGATTTTGCGCCTGAAAGTAGAGCATGTACTTATTCCCAATCTCCGGAAAATCCCCTGGGCACATAGAGTATGTCGCGACTGACGTCGTTCAGGTTGCGGTGGCCGCATAATGCCATGGTCATATCCAGCTCTTTATGGATAACCTCAAGTGTTTTGGTGACGCCCGGCTCGCCCATCGCGCCAAGACCATAGACATAGGCGCGCCCGATATAAGTGCCTGTGGCGCCCATGGCGACGGATTTAATCACGTCTTGCCCCGAGCGAATGCCACTGTCGATGTGCACCTCGATCTTGTCGCCAACCGCATCAAGGATCGCGGGCAGGGCGCGGATTGAACTGAGCGCGCCATCAAGTTGCCGCCCTCCGTGGTTTGAGACGATGATAGCGTCAGCGCCGACATTCAGCGCCTTTTTCGCATCATCGGCGTCCATGATGCCCTTAACGATCATCTTACCGCCCCACATCTTTTTGAACTGCCTGATCCGATCCCAGTCCAGCGACTGGTCAAAGGATTTGTTGGTCCACGTGGCCAGTGAAGACGGGTCATCGACGCCTTCTGCATGGCCGACGATATTGCCAAAGAACCGCCGTTTGGTGCCCAGCATGCCCAAACCCCAACGCACCTTGGTCATCATGTTCGAAATGGATTTGACAGTCAGCTTGGGTGGGGCCGACAGACCGTTTTTCAGATCCTTGTGGCGCTGCCCAAGAAGTTGCAGGTCAACTGTGACCATGATCGCCGAGCATTTTGCCGCCCGCGCCCGGTCAAACAATCGTTTCATGAAATCGTCGTCTTTAAGGGTATAGACCTGAAACCAAAAAGGTTTGGTCGTGTGTTCGGCGACATCTTCGATTGAACAGATCGACATGGTTGAAAGGGTGAAAGGCACGCCGAATTTCTCGGCCGCGCGTGCTGCCTTGATCTCTCCATCGGCGTTTTGCATACCGGTCAGCCCAACCGGAGCCAGTGCCACCGGCATCGCCACGTCTTCGCCGATCATCTTGGTAGCTGTTGAGCGATTGGTCATGTCAACCGCGACGCGCTGTTTGAGGTGGATCTTGTCAAAATCCGAGCTGTTATTGGCGAAGGTCTGCCCGGTCCAGCTTCCGGTTTCGACATAATCGTAGAACATCCGAGGCACGCGCCGTTCATAGATGCGCTTCAGGTCTTCAATTTCGGTGATAACGGCCATAACGTCCCTCGCTGAATTGGTCAAATTTTCTTACCGCTTTGAGAGGCGCGGAGCAAGCCGCAACACCTGTTTTAACTTTCGACAGTATAGGAATACAACAATTCCATGAATATAGAACCCGGCAGCCGTGGCAATTTGGATGAGTGGGCACGTATGCGTGCGATGTTTTGGGACAGCACAACCACGCAAGATCACGCGGCAGAACTGATCCATGACTTTTTGTCAGGCACGTCTGACCAGCGTGCCTTTATTGCCCTTTCGGATCAAGGTGAGGGGCTTGGGTTTGCCGAGATATCGTTGCGCCGCGATTATGTCCCCAATTGCACGACGTCACCTGTGTTGTTTCTTGAGGGGATATTTGTGCGACCCAGGCATCGACGCAAAGGTGTGGCGCGACGGCTTATTGAAGTGGTGTCCGATTGGGGCAGGGCGGCAGGATGCACTGATTTTGCTTCAGACGCGGCCCTGGACAATAAAGAAAGCCACGCCTTTCATTCTGCGCTGGGATTTCGCGAAACAGAGCGGGTTGTATATTTCCACCAGCCGATACCGGATGCATAGGTGGCGAAAGTTATCCTTTCGCGCCAAGTGGCCCTAGAGTGCGCCGTACCGCGTCGCGCCATAGATCGTAAAGACGGTCACTTTCGTCTGTCGGCAAAGTCGGTTCGAAACGGCTTTCCAGTGCCCAGCTTTTGGCAAATTCGTCGGGCCCGGGATAAATCCCCGCCTGCATGCCTGCCAGCCACGCAGCCCCCAGAGCGGTGGTTTCCAGTACACGTGGGCGGTCCACAGGGGCGCCGGTAATATCTGCCAGAAACCCCATCGCGTAATCTGACGCAGCCATGCCGCCGTCAACCCGCAGTGTTGCTGTGGTAGCGCCGTCCCGCAATGTGGCTGTGCTGCCACCTGACCAATCAGCCTGCATCGCGGTTAGAAGATCACGGGTCTGAAAGCCAACGGCCTGAAGGGCTGCGCGCGCCATCTCATTGGGGCCGGTGGCGCGGGTAATGCCAAAGATCGCCCCACGACATTCGGCGTCCCAATAGGGTGCGCCGAGGCCAGTGAATGCGGGAACCAAAATAACCTCGTGACCCGGGTCGGCTGCGCGCGCCATGGTGCCGGTATCACCTGCATTCTCTATCACGCCCAATCCGTCGCGTAGCCATTGCACGGCGGCACCGGCAATAAAGATCGAACCTTCCAGCGCATAGGTTGTCTGGCCGTTCAGGCGATAAGCTATGGTGGTCAACAGCCGGTTTTCCGAGGTCACCATATCGGTGCCGGTGTTCAAAAGGGCAAAACAACCGGTGCCATAGGTTGATTTCATCATGCCGGGTTTAAAACAGGCCTGTCCAATGGTGGCCGCTTGCTGGTCGCCGGCGACACCAAGAATGGGGATTTCAACGCCAAACAGCGCCTTGTCAGTAACGCCGAAATCGGCGGCACAGTCGCGCACCTCAGGCAGCAGGCTCATCGGGATATTCAGCGTTTTGCAAATATCCGTGTCCCATTCACTGTGCCTGATGTCATATAGCATGGTACGCGCGGCATTGGTGGCGTCGGTTGCATGTACCCGGCCACCGGTCAGACGCCAGATCAGAAATGTGTCGATGGTGCCAAAGGCCAGCTTGCCAGCTTCGGCAAGCGCCCGGGCCCCTTCCACATTATCCAATAGCCACGCCAGCTTAGTGGCGGAAAAGTAGGGATCCAACAAAAGCCCGGTACGGGCGCGGATCGTCTCCTCCAACCCGTCGCCACGCAGGCGCGCGCAGGTATCTGCGGTGCGCCGGTCCTGCCAGACAATCGCATTGTGAAGCGGCTTTCCGGTCTCGCGGTCCCACAAAAGTGTGGTTTCACGCTGATTGGTGATACCGATGGCGTTGATTTTGTCCGCCCCGCCGACCTTGTCCATCGCCTTGCGCGAGGTTGCCAGCACCGAGGCCCATATCTCTTCCGGATCATGTTCAACCCAGCCCGAGGTCGGGAATATCTGGCGAAACTCCTGCTGAGCGGTGGCGACCGGCCGCAGTTCTCCGTCAAAGGTGATGGAGCGGCTTGAGGTAGTGCCCTGATCGATGGCGAGGATATAGGTCAATTGTGCCCCAAGTTTGTAATGCTAGTTCTTTTTTTACTGCGAGGTAGCGGGATAACCGGCCTCTTGCATCAGCGCAGTCAGGGCAGCAAGATCCATGTCGCTGTCTATTTCAACCTGACGTGCTTCCATATCGAAAATCAGCTCGGCCATTGGGTCCGCGCCTTCGACCGCCTTTTCGATGGCCGCTTTGCAGTGTCCACATCTCATGTCCGGAACGTTCAATCTGATGCTCATAACAAGATCTCCTAAAGTGGTTCCTAATGGGCTAGAGCTTAAGACCGCCCGGCGTCAAGTAGCATATGCCCTCCCTCTTGACCTTCCCATTACTGGAACCTTTATGTAATGACCCTAGACAGGTCCGAAAAGGGATTGGCGATGGTGGATGTAACAATCCGGGTAGAGAACATGACCTGCGCATCCTGCGTGGCGCGGGTCGAAAAAGCATTGGGCGCCGTTGAAGGCGTGCAAAAAGCCGAGGTTAATCTGGCCAGTGAAGCGGCGCGGGTGCATTTTGACGCCCCTGCCGATCTGGGCGTGTTGGAGCGGGCGTTGAGCAAGGCCGGATATCCGGTGGTCACCGAAGACGTCGTGCTGGCGATCGATGCGATGACCTGCGCGTCCTGTGTGGGCCGGGTGGAAGAAGCGCTTGCAGATGCTCCTGGCGTGATGGAAGTCAGCGTCAATCTGGCAAGCGAGACCGCGCATATCCGCGTTGCTGCAGGTCAGATCAGCGGTACCGATCTGGCGCGGCTGGCAGGTGCGGCGGGTTATCCGGCGCGGGTTTTGTCGGGTTCGGATGCGGGAAGTGTGGCTGAACGCAAAGCCGAAGAGGCGGTGAAACTTGGCCGTCTGACATTGCTTGCGGCGGTGATGGCACTGCCGGTTTTTGTTGTCGAGATGGGCGGGCATATATATGCGCCGATACATCACTGGATTGCCGCCAATATCGGCCTGTCCAATTCCCACCTGATCCAGTTTGTACTGGCAACTTTGGTGATGGCCGGGCCGGGGCGGCGGTTTTACCTCAAGGGCATTCCGCTTTTACTTCGTGGTAAGCCGGACATGAATTCGCTGGTGGCGTTGGGCACATTGGCGGCTTACGGCTTTTCGGTCATCTCCACCTTCGCGCCGCACTTGCTGCCGCAGGGCACGGTTAATGTGTATTATGAGGCCGCCGTGGTCATCATCGTGCTGATACTATTTGGCCGCTGGATGGAGGCGCGCGCCAAGGGCCGTACCGGTGCCGCCATATCGCAGCTGTTGAAGCTGGCACCAAACATGGCGCAAGTCGAGCGCGCGGGCGGTGCAATTGAAGAAGTGGCGGCTGAGGAACTGGTTGTCGGCGACATTGTTCATCTGCGCCCCGGCGGGCGGGTGCCGGTAGACGGCGAAGTTGTTTCCGGCACATCTTGGGTTGATGAAAGCATGATCACCGGCGAACCGGTGCCGGTCAAAAAGGAAGCTGGCGGGGTTTTGATCGCGGGTTGTGTCAATGGCTCGGGGGCGATGACATTGCGCGCGACCAGGGTTGGCGCCGATACCACATTGGCGCAGATTGTGCGTCTTGTCGAACAGGCTCAGGCAGCGAAACTGCCCATTCAGAGTTTAGTTGACAAGATTACCGCCTATTTCGTGCCTGCGGTCATGGCGGCAGCGGCGCTGACGGTTTTGATCTGGCTGGCGATCGGACCAAGCCCGGCCTTGGGTTATGCCATGGTGGCGGGGGTCGCAGTGCTGATTATTGCCTGTCCTTGCGCGATGGGGCTGGCGACCCCGACCTCGATCATGGTCGGCACCGGGCGCGGGGCGCAAATGGGGGTGTTGTTTCGCAAGGGGGACGCCTTGCAAAGCCTGCAAGAGGTTTCAGTGGTGGCAATGGACAAGACCGGCACGTTAACGCAAGGCCGCCCGGATCTGACTGATATTGCGGTTGCTGACGGGTTTGACGAAAACGAGGTTATGCGCCTTCTGGCGGCGGCTGAGTCCGGATCGGAACACCCGATTGCTGGGGCAATCATCCGCGCCGCCAAGGCGCGCGGGCTGGACATCACCAAGGCCGAAAACACCCGTGCTTTGCCGGGCTTTGGCCTGTCTGCAACCGTCGAGGGCCGATCCCTGCTGGCCGGAGCGGAGCGGTTGCTGACCCGCAAAAAGCTTGATCCCGGCGCGCTGGCGGGCGAGGCCGCGCGTTGGGCCACGCGGGGGCGCACGCCGCTATACGTGGTGCTGGACGGGCAGGTGGCGGCGGTTGTTGCCGTGGCTGATCCGATTAAACCCTCAACCCCCGCTGCCATCGCCGCCCTGCACCAGCTGGGCCTGAAAGTGGTGATGATCACAGGTGACAATGCCGCCACCGCCACCGCCATCGCCCGCGATCTGGGTATTGACGACGTGGTTTCCGAGGTCTTGCCGAAAGGTAAGGTTGAGGCGTTGCAGGCGCTGCGCGCAGGCGGCGCAAAGCTTGCCTTTGTCGGTGACGGCATCAACGACGCACCGGCGTTGGCAAGTGCGGATGTCGGCATCGCCATCGGCACCGGAACCGACGTGGCGATCGAAGCCGCTGATGTGGTGCTGGTCTCGGGCGATCTGGCTGGTGTGGTCAACGCCACCTCGCTTAGCCGCGCCACCATGCGCAACATTCGCCAGAACCTGTTTTGGGCGTTTGGCTATAATGTCGTTTTGATTCCGGTTGCGGCGGGGCTGCTTTTCCCGATCTGGGGCATATTGCTTTCCCCAATGTTGGGGGCAGGTGCGATGGCAATGTCGTCAATTTTCGTCCTGGCCAATGCGCTCAGATTGCGAAATACACCCCCCTTTCTGCGCCGCAAGGGGGAAAGCGCGTGAATATAGGCGAGGTCGCTATCCAAACTGGCCTGCCCGCCAAAACCATACGCTATTACGAGGATATTGCCCTGATAACCCCGCGCCGGGCTGACAACGGCTATCGCAGCTTTGACGCGTCTGACTTGCACAAACTGACCTTTCTGGCCCGTGCCCGTGCCCTTGGCTTCGCGATTGAAGATTGCCGCCTTTTGCTGGAACTCTATGAGGACGAATCCCGCGCCTCGGCCGATGTGAAACGGGTGGCGCAGGATCATCTTGGCAAGATCGAGGCCAAAATCGCCGACCTGAAAGCTATGCACGAAACACTGGCCCATCTGGTGGCGGCCTGTGCCGGAGACGACCGCCCCGATTGCCCGATCCTGAACGGTCTGAGCGAACTGCCAGAGCGTACCGCGAATAAGGCCATGAACCATTTGCCCCTTGACGCCCCCCATTCCAACGCCTAAATCCTCGCCTCAGTGGCGGGGTAGCTCAGGTGGTTAGAGCAGCGGAATCATAATCCGCGTGTCGGGGGTTCAAGTCCCTCTCCCGCTACCAACAAAATCAAAGGTTTATACGGATTTTTGAGCGGATGAAAAGCTCTTAGGCTCTCATTAGGCTCTTCGACTTGGCTGC
>JAAEUB010000120.1 GCA_024227755.1 Paracoccaceae bacterium
ATTACGATCTCGCCAACCAGATTAACCAACCTGTCAATCCGGTCGAGGTCGACACGGACTGTCGCGCGCGGAGTATTTCCAGCGGCTGGCTTGCCGCTTTTTGTTGCGATGGTCGGCTTTAGTGCTTTTGTCGGTGTTGAGGCGGCCGGTGCGGAAGTCGTGGAAGGGGGCTGGATATCGCCTTGCGGCTCTGGCTCTGGCACAGGTAAGGCGGGGTGCGCCTCAGAAAGGTCCTGCAAATCGGGCACGTCAAAAAGTTCGGGTGCTGAGGCCTTAATAATTTTCAGATCACACAAGCCGTCAACGAATTCAAAAGCTTCACGGATCGCCGCTTCGCCTTCACCGGTGGTGAGGTTGAGTTGCCATGTCAGGTGGCTGGTTTCGGGGCTGAGTTCGCTCAGTTCCGGAAGATCTGGGGCCTGACAGGAAACGCTCATCGGGCCAAGGTCACGGACCGCACGAAACAGATAAAGCGGCTCGTTACCACTGGAAAACAGCGTATCGTCCGGTTTGAAGCTGATACTGTATTGCGGGTCCGCGGGGTGATCGTCGCCGCCTTCATCCACGCTGTTGTCCAGATCCAGATCCATGGATATAGCCGCTGGCTGAAAATCAATCTCCTCTTCAACTTCATCCGCGTCACCGATCAGATTTGCCAGTTGTGTCAACACCCGTTCAGTGCGTGACGGATCATGTTCTTCGCCGTCGCGCGCTTCGCGAACAAGGTCGGCAAGAATGTCGCCACAAACGAAGAACAGCTTCAGAATTTCCTGATCCGGAACCAGATTTTCCGCCCGCACTTCGTCCATTGCGGTTTCAAATTTGTGGGCAAACGAAACCAGATCGTCCAGCCCGAAGGCACCGGCGCCACCCTTTATTGAATGCACTGCGCGAAAGACGACATTGACGGTTTCACTGTCGCCCTCTCCATCGCCCATCAATTGCAGCCCGTCCAGCAGAGCTTCCAACAGCTCTTCGCATTCAACAAAGAACGAAGCCCGGATTTCTGCCATTGGATCGGACATTTTTCTACCCCGCGACCATGTTGAGGGCTTTGACCAGGTTGACCGGGTCAAAGGGTTTGACAATCCACCCGGTTGCCCCGCCTTCGCGCGCCCGTGCTTTCAGATTTTCCGCACTTTCGGTGCTTAAAACCAGTATCGGAATGGCGCGATAATCACTGAGGTCGCGCACGGCTTCAATGAAGCCGAACCCATCCATTCGAGGCATGTTGATGTCAGTTATTATCGCGTCGGGGCGGTCAATTCCCTCAAGCACTTCAAGCCCGTGAACACCGTCTTCAGCCAGATGGGTTTCGATGCCCGCGCTTGTCAGGGCAAGGCGAAGCATGTCGCGCATGGTTTTACTGTCATCAACCGCCAGAACCTGCATGCTCATCCATCATCATCCCATACACAAAGGGTTTCGGGAGTAAAGCCGAGCAGTTGTAGCTGGTCGGCGCAATCGGTTGAAAGGCCAGTAACATGCAACTCGTCGCCTGATTTGTCCCAGCTTTTGGCAGCGGACCGGATAACCTGAAGCCCCATCGCACCAAGGTGAGTGACGTCTGATGCGTCAAGTTCCAGGTCATTATCGGCGTGCTGCAAAATGGCAGCGGCAAGCGCGGTTGCGTTGCTCAGATCCAGCCGCTCATCGAGCTTCAGCACGGCCTTACCCATCAGGGCGACCCTGTCGCGAAAAGGTTGCTATCATCAAATACTGCCCTTTTTCCATCCGGTCGGGATGGGTGTAGAGCAAGGGAGGTTAAGATTGACCTAAAGCCCAAGGGATTTGTTGCTCCAAAGAGCTTGAAAACCGACCTACTTCAGGATGAGCGTCCGGTATCACCGTGTTCTGCCAGGGCCTGCAGGCACCCTTTTAGGGCGGCAAAATCGTCCCTTACCAGGGTTACGGAGAAATCTGTCAGGAAATCGGCGAACCGGCCTTTGTCGTGAAAAGCCTGTTCAAAACCATGGTCTTGCAGGAACGGCGTCACCGCACGCGCCACCCCGCCGACAAGGTAGATACCGCCATGGGCAAGGTGGATCAGGGCCAGATCGGCGACCGTGCGCGCGAGAAGCCGAATGAATATCCTAAGCGCCTGAACCGCATGACGATCTGTCCCGACTTTAGCCGCCTCAATAACCCAGGCGGGATCTGCTGGAGGAGCGTCTTTCGCCGTCCCCGCAAAAAACCCGTAAGCGCGTCCCAGCCCCCGGCCCGATAACAAATCCTCGATCGCTGCTCCGGCGCCGTCGTGGGCCACGTAAGCGGCCAGTTCGCGCTCGGTTTTGCTTCGCACTGGCAAATCGGTATGTCCTGCCTCGGATGGCGGAACAAATTGGCCGCCAGGCAATGCAAAGACCACCGCGGCATTGAACCCGGTGCCAAGGCCGACAACAAGCTTTGTCGCATCCTTCGTCGCGGGACCTTTGGACAAAATGGGTACCGTATCTGCCGGGTCAAGATGTGCGAGCGCATAACCCTGGGCTTGTAAATCATTGAGGATCAGGATGTTTTTCGTGCCTGTCAAACGCGTGAGGCACTCGCGCTCAACGCGCCACTTCAGGTTGGTCATTACCCCGGTGCCGTTTTCCACCGGCCCCGCCAGCGCAACCGCTGCCCCCGCAAAGGTTGGGAAGGTTATGTCGTTCTGGGTCGCCAGATAGGCAGACAAAAGCGCTTCGAAACTGCCAAATTCCTCGTTTTTCAAACGCTGTACACTTGTGGGTGACAATTTGCCCCCCAATGCCAGTGCCAGACGGGTATTAGTGCCGCCGATGTCTGCCAGCATTTCGCAGGTTTGTCCGGAATTACTGCCCATGTTCTTATCCCTGATAGCGCTAACGATACAGCCTGATAGGATGCTTTTTCCCGTCACTCAAGGCTTTGGCTCAGTAATTGACGTAAATACCCGAAAACCCGACGCCTTGCCGATATGCTGCGGGATTGCTAAGGGACATGTCAACCAAGTGATTTCCCATGCTCTGATGATTTCGAGTGCTGGGAATACGCAAAACAGCAAAACGACAGGCCGGAAATATGCGGGCAGAAGCTCAGAATAATGTCGACGCGATTGAGAAATCCCTGAACCTTTTACGCCAGAGGATCGGTTGGGAAACAGCGCCGCACCGGCTGGAAGAATTCAACGCCTTAACTGAGGATCCCGACCTGTGGAATGATCCTGAAAAGGCGCAAAAGCTGATGCGCGAGCGCCAGGCGCTGGTTGATGCCGTCGATGAATGCCAGTCGATGATGCAAGAGGTTTCGGATCAGGTCGAGTTGATCGAGATGGGCGAAATGGAGGACGACGCCGAGATTGTGTCCGAGGCCGAGGCCGCGCTTACGAGTTTACGCAAGAAAACCGCTCAGGCTGAAATCAAGGCGCTGTTGAACGGCGAGGCCGACGCCAATGATACCTTCCTTGAGATTAACTCGGGCGCGGGGGGCACGGAAAGCTGCGACTGGGCGTCGATGTTGGCGCGCATGTATGTGCGCTGGGCCGAGGCGCATGGCTATAAGGTCGAGCTGATGAGCGAAACCTCGGGCGAAGAGGCTGGGATCAAATCCGCCGCCTACAAAATTACCGGCCACAACGCCTATGGCTGGCTAAAAAGCGAAAGCGGTGTGCATCGGCTGGTGCGGATTTCACCTTTTGATTCCGCCGCCAAACGCCACACCTCGTTCAGCTCGATCTGGGTTTATCCCGTTGTGGACGACAATATCGAAATAGACGTGAACCCGGCCGATATCCGTCTGGATACGTATCGTTCCAGTGGGGCGGGCGGGCAGCACGTGAATACCACGGATTCGGCCGTGCGTATAACCCACCTTCCGACCGGCATCGTCGTCACAAGTTCGGAAAAATCCCAGCACCAGAACCGCGATATCGCCATGAAGGCCTTGAAATCGCGCCTGTATCAGATGGAACTGGATCGCCGCAACGCCGCCATCAATCAAGCCCACGAAGCCAAGGGCGATGCAGGCTGGGGAAACCAGATACGGTCATATGTTCTGCAACCATACCAGATGGTGAAAGACCTGCGTACGGGGTTCGAGACATCTGACACCGGGGGCGTGCTCGACGGTGATCTTGACGGCTTCATGGCTGCCACTCTGGCGCAGGACGTGGCCGGTAAAAGTCGCGCCGAAGCTCAGGGCGATGACTAGGGGGCGATAATCCGCTATCCTGCCCTTGGCATTGTTCCGAAGGGGAGGATGGAG
>JAAEUB010000121.1 GCA_024227755.1 Paracoccaceae bacterium
TCTGTCAGCGGAGGCGCGGGGCTTGCGTCGACATCGTCCAATGGCAAAGGCAAGTCGGGCGTATTGTCCAGCCCATAGAGCATACCGCCAAGGATCGCGGTGATTGCCAGATAGGGATTGACGTCTGCGCCTGAAATCCGCTGTTCCAGCCGCGCACCTGGCCCCGAGGTTTCGGGTAGGCGAACCGCAGCTGCGCGGTTGTCAAAACCCCAGTCAGGGGCCGACGGGGCAAAGGATCCCGGCTGGAAGCGGCGATAGGAATTCATATGCGGCGCAAAGATCGCCTGGCAGTCGCGCATTGTGCTCAGGACGCCACCAACTGCGGCCCTCAGTCGGGGAGAAAGGTCTTTCCCCGCGTTAAAGATATTCGCGCCTTTACCGTCCAGAATGCTGGCGTGGACATGCATGCCATTGCCGGGAACATCGGCATATGGCTTGGCCATGAAGGTGGCTTCCAACCCATGCGTTCGTGCCACACCGCGCACAAGACGACGAAACCACAGCGCCATATCCGCTGCAAACATCACATCGTCGGTATGGTGAAAGTTGATCTCAAACTGCCCCGGCCCAAATTCGGCAATCAACGTATCGGTAGGCAGGCCCTGCACGGCGGCAGCGGCCAGAATATCGTCAAGGATGTCCTGATAACGTCCTAAAACCTCAAGATCATAGTTCTGCGCCGATGGGCTGCCCTTGGGCGGGCGCGGCGGGTCCTCGGGGCTTTTACGTGGTTGGAAAAGATAAAACTCAAGCTCGGTTGCCAGTACCGGCCTGAGGTCACGCGCATGATACGTTGCCAGCATGTTTTGAAGCTGGCGGCGTGACGAGAGTTCGGAAACCAAGCCGTTACTCTCCAGCAATTCAACCTGTACCTGCGCCACATTCCCCTTGGCCCACGGTGCCGGTTTAAGGCTTCCCGGCACTGGTTGGATGCGCCCGTCAGGGTCGCCAACAACAATGCCCAAACCGGTGGCCGCAACCTCTTCGCCCAGAATGTTGGGCGCGTAAGTGGATAAAGGCAGGCGTACACCCCCCTCTGCCAGCTTGGCTTCGTCCTCACCCGGCAACCATTTGCCGCGCAAAACAGCATTTAGGTCACACAACATCAACTCAAGCCGGTCAGGGCGGCCATGCTTGGCGATAAAGCCGGCGTATTCTTCTGGAAAATCGCTCATGTTGCGAAGGCTTCCCGTTTTAATTCGCCGGACCGGGCGATGTTGGATTTGGGCAGCGGGGTTGCTACCGCTGCGGCTATTGTCACAACGTCAAATGTAATGGTCAACCGACGTTGGGTGGAACTAAAGCGTTGGTTTCATCTTCACTTGCCCCATTTGATCAAAATATACTGCAACTCGCAATATGGTAAATCATGTACTGGCAGGTTAGTCTGGGTCTTACTTGGGTTTGAACAGGCTTACAGCAGATAACTGTGACTGAAAAGAAGGTGCAGAATATGAGTGCAAAGCTTCCGCAACATGAAAAGGCTTATCGCGGACTTCGCGACATGATCTTGTTTGGAGAACTTGCTCCGGGGCAGGCGGTGACAATCCAGGGGCTGGTTGCGGAATTGGGGATGGGCATGACCCCCGTGCGCGAGGCAATACGGCGATTAACCTCACATGGCGCATTGGTGTTTCAGGGCAATCGGCGCGTTTCGGTGCCGGTTCTGGGACCGCAGGAATGGGATGAAATTGCGTTCGTCCGGTTGGCGGTAGAACCAAAACTGGCCCTTTTAGCAGTTGATAATATTAATGAAAAGGTAATCGCCAACCTGAAAAAAATTGATGATGACCTGAACGGGGCAATTGCCAAGGGCGACGTGCGTGGATATCTGGAATCGAACACGTTGTTTCATCAAGTTCTTTACGCATGTTCACGTGCCGAGGTGCTGATATCTATTGCCGATATGCTGTGGTTGCGGGGTGGTCCGAGTTTGCGGGTCGTGCTGGGGCGGTATGGCACGGCCAACCTGCCAGACAAACATGCCGAGGCATTGGCGGCCATGCGTGCTCGTGATGGCGAGGCTCTGGCGGCGGCAATTACCGCTGATATTTTGCAGGGAGTCGACCAGGTTCGCCTTGGCTTTTCGCAAGAGCTTGACTGAGCAGGCGCGCGCTTGTCGTTGACACAGGAAAATATGATCATATTCTGGCGTCAACCTGCGCGCTTTGAAGGAGCCAATCATGAACAAAATAACGAATCATTTACCAACTGAAGAATTACAGGCCATCGACGCTGCTCACCACATGCACCCGTTCACAGCGGGTGGGCAACTCGCCCTGCGCGGAGCGCGGGTCATAACGGCAGCAAAAGGTGTAACCCTTACCGATAGCGAGGGTACTGAAATTCTGGATGGCATGGCTGGGCTTTGGTGCGTCAATATTGGCTATGGCCGCGAGGAACTGGCCGATGTTGCAGCAAGGCAAATGCGCGAGTTGCCGTATTACAATACCTTTTTCATGACGACCCATGTTCCGGCGATTGCCCTGTCGCAAAAACTGGCCGAGCTTGCGCCGGACAACCTGAACCAAGTCTTCTTTGCCGCCGGAGGCTCGGAGGCGAATGATACGAATATCCGGCTGGTACGCACTTATTGGACCGAAAAGGGCAAGCCCTCAAAGCAAGTGATAATCAGCCGTCACAACGCCTATCACGGTTCTTCAGTAGGATCGGCGTCTTTGGGCGGCATGTCGGCGATGCATGCGCAAGGCGGGCTGCCGATACCGGGCATCGAGTATATCGACCAACCGCACTGGTACGCTGAAGGCGGTGAAATGAACCCGCAGGAATTCGGCTTGGAGCGCGCACGCCAGCTTGAGGCAAAAATTGCCGAACTGGGAGAAGAAAACGTTGCAGCCTTTATTGCCGAGCCTGTGCAGGGTGCTGGCGGGGTGATTATCCCGCCCGAAAGCTACTGGCCTGAAATCCAGCGTATTTGCGACGCTCACGAAATCCTTTTGATTGCCGATGAGGTCATTACGGGGTTCGGACGCACCGGGAACTGGTTCGGGTCCGAGACCTTTGCCATTCGCCCTGATATCATGACCATAGCCAAGGGCCTCAGTTCGGGTTATGCGCCGATTGGCGGTTCGATGGTGTCCGATGAGGTCGCCGAGGTGATGGCGGGGTGCGAGTTCAACCACGGGTATACCTACAGCGGCCACCCCGTCGCCGCAGCGGTGGCACTGGAAAACCTGCGGATCATGCAAGAAGAAAAGCTGGTCGAGAAGGTGCAAGATGTAACCGCGCCATACCTCAAGCAAAAGTGGGAAGCTCTGGGCGATCATCCTTTCGTCGGCGAGGCCAGGATCAGCGGTATGATGGCATCACTGGCGCTGACCCCAGACAAGGGCGCGCGCGCGCCCTTCGCCGCGCCCTCCGGGACCCTTGGCTATATGTGCCGTGATCGGTGTTTTGCCAACAAACTGATCATGCGCCACGTTGGGGATCGAATGGTAATTGCACCGCCTTTGGTCATCACAAAGTCAGAAATCGACACGCTGATAGAACGCGCCACGCGTTCGCTGGACGAGGCTTACGCGCAGGCCGTGGCCGACGGGTTGATGGTAGCGGGGTAGGTATGGCACGGCTTGATCTGCTGACGGCAAATGACGAGCCAGGGGCGCTCCCTGCGACCTCGTATTACACCGCCACAGCCGACGCGCCCGGGCGATTTTCTGCTGCAACCGGCGAAATAACCTGTGACGTTTGCGTCATTGGGGGCGGTTTTACCGGTCTGTCGGCGGCGCTGCATATGGCTGAGGCCGGGCTTGATGTGGTGCTGGTTGAGGCGCAGCGTGTCGGCTTTGGAGCTTCTGGGCGCAATGGCGGGCAGGTGGCGGGCGGTCATAACAAAGATCAAGCCGAACTGGAGGTGATGCTGGGAGTTCCGCGCGCCCGCGAGCTTTGGGACCTGGCGCTTGAAAGCGTAGATCTGGTGCGCGATATGGTTGCGCGACATGCGCCAGAGGCAGGGTTCATCGACGGCATTATCCACGCCGATCACCGCGCGCGGTTCGTTCCACACAGCCATGCCTACGTGCGCAAACTCCAGGATGAATATAGCTATGATCTGGTGCGCGCCTTGGACCGCGAGGAGATACGCCATCTGGTCGGCTCGAACGCCTATCATGGCGGCAGTCTTGATGTGGGATCGGGCCACCTCCACCCTTTGCGCTTCGCTTTCGGATTGGCTCGGGCGGCAGCAAAGGCTGGGGCAAGGGTTTTTGAAACCAGCCGGGTGACGCAGGTCACGCCGGGCTCTCGCGTGTTGGTGGAAACCGAAAAGGCGCGGATTACGGCGGGGCATGTGCTCTGGGCGTGTAATGGTTATCTGGGTCACGCCCAGAAACAGGTGGCGGCACGGGTAATGCCGATCAACAACTTCATTGCCGCTACCGAGCCGCTGACCGACGAGGCCGCGCGCGAATTGATCCGCGAAAACCATGCAGTGGCCGACAGTAAGTTCGTGATAAACTATTTCCGGTTGTCTGAGGATAACAGGATGTTGTTTGGTGGTGGCGAAAGTTATGGTTACCGGTTTCCTAGCGACATAAAGGCAGTTGTGCGCAAGCCGATGCTGGAGATTTACCCGCAGTTGAAGGGCGTTCGCATTGACTATGCCTGGGGCGGGACCTTGGGGATTACCATGAACCGAATGCCGCATTTCGCGCGCCTCGGTGGAAGTATTCTGAGCGCCTCGGGCTATTCAGGGCATGGGGTTGCACTGGCCACTCTTGGTGGGAAGCTTGCGGCCGAGGCCGTGCTGGGCCAGGCGGGGCGATTTGATGCTTTCGCGGAAATTCCCAGCCCACGTTTTCCGGGAGGCGCTGCCCTACGCTCGCCGCTGTTGGTGTTGGCAATGGTGTGGTTTTCCTTGCGCGACCGGTTTTAGCTGACCTTGGCGGTGGCACCTCAACCACCTGATATTTATTTTTATTAGAACAAGGGAAGTCTTTTCAGTTGGGTTTTGCAATTTGCCGATGGTTGCGGTAACACTGCCCGCGCAAAGAAACCTGTCAGGGATTTGACGGGAAAATCAAATAAACGGTCATGACGGCATGTTGAGCAAATCAGGTATATTTCAAAGGCGGCGCCCATGGTGACGCTGACTTTCCTGATGGAACTTGCCGGGGCGACGATGTTGCTGCTTTTCGCTGTGCGCATGGTGCAGACGGGGATCGAGCGCTCGATGGGCCCAAGTTTTCGCCGCATCATCACCTCGCGCAAAGACAGCCGACTGCAGATGGCGTTTGCCGGGATCATGCTGGCGATTGTGCTTCAAAGCGCCACCGCCGCGTCTTTGCTTGCATCGGGTTTTCTGGCCTCGGCGCTGATTTCGTTTACCGGCGGGCTGGCCACTGTGTTGGGGGCGGATTTGGGTTCGGCGCTGATTATCCAGCTTTTGAGCCTAAGGCCTGATTGGTTGATTCCGGTTTTGCTGGCGGTCGGAGGTTATCTCTTTTTGAAGGTCGAGGCACGTAGCCCACGCCAGATTGGGCGGATTTTACTGGGCATCGCCTTTATCCTGCTGGCGCTGCAACTTATCAGCGCGTCAGTTGATCCGATCCGTGAAAGTGCTGCGATGCCGACAATTGCCGCCTATCTCGAGCGTGATTTTGTCACCGCGTTCCTGGCAGGTGCGGCGATTACTTTTGTGATGCATTCCAGCGTTGCCGCCATTTTGATGTTCGTAACTTTCGTGGCTATTGGCGTGCTGCCGGTGCAGGCCGGGGTTTCGGTGGTGTTGGGGGCCAATCTGGGTTCCGCGGCTCTGTTCATATGGCTTAGCCGCGGCATGGGGCAGGTGGCGCGCCGCTTGCCTTTTGCCAATTTGCTGCTGCGCGGGTCTGGTTCGGTGCTGGGGCTGTTTGTCGTCAATTTCACACCCATTGTCGACAGTCTGGACTTTTTTGCCGATGCGCAGATTTTGGTTGTCGTGCATGTGCTTTTCAACTCAGTGGTTTTGGTTTTTTCCTTGCCGATCCTGCGTATATTGGAGCGCCCGTTTTCGACCATTTTTTCTGATGTTAGCGCCATGGTGCCCGAGGAAATCCTGAAACCGGCCTCGGCGCTGGATCCAAGTCTGTTGGGACATCCGGCGCAGGCAGTCGCCAGTCTGACACGCGAAGTTCTGCGAATGAGCGAAATGGTCAGCGCCATGGTCAGCCCGGTGATGGATTTGTACCGCAGCGGCGATAAGGCGGCGATCAAGGCAGTGCGCGCAGCAGATCATGAGGTGAACAGCGCCTTGGACGGTATCCGCCGATATGTCGCCGATATTGATCGCAGCGACATTTCCAAGGACCATTCGCGCCGCGTTCGTGAGTTGGTTGAATATGCAATTAGTCTTGAGGTCGCGGGCGACGTCGTTTCAAAAAACCTGATGGTGCTGGCCACGGCCAAACGTCGCAAAGGTCTGAAGTTTTCCATCGCTGGACGAGAGGAGCTGCTGACCTTGCACGAACGGGTGATGTCCAACATGACGCTGGCCTTCAACGTGCTGATCTCGGAAGATCTGGAAAGCGCGCGACTTTTGATGGAAGAAAAGGCGGAATTTGCCAGGAAAGAACGCAAAAGCCGCAAATTGCACCTTAAACGCATGCGCGACGGGTCTGAGCGGAGCTTTGAAACCAGCGATATCCATCTTGAGACTTTGCGTGCGCTGAAGGATTTGAATGCGCGAATATCACTGATAGCCTATCCCATCCTCTACAGAAATGGCCAATTGCTGGAAACACGGCTTGTGGAAAGCGTGGAAGAGGATGAAAGTGAGCAGCAAGAATCAGGTTAGGGCGGTGATGCCTTGCCCATAGCTTTTTGGAAAAGGATGACCACATGCCCGGCAAACTGACCCTTGATGATTTGAAAGCCCAGGCTGCCTCAGGGCAGATCGACACGGTGCTGGCATGCATGATTGATATGCAAGGCAGGTTGATGGGCAAGCGGTTTGTGGCGCAGCATTTCGTTGACAGCGCCTGGGAAGAAACCCACTGCTGCAATTACCTCTTGGCTACAGACCTCGAGATGCACACGGTAGAAGGATATGCCTCGACCTCGTGGCAGGCAGGCTACGGCGATTATATGATGCGTCCGGACCTTTCCACCCTGCGCGTTGCGGCGTGGCTTGAAGGCACGGCTTTGGTGCTGTGCGATGTATTGGACCATCATGGCCATTCCGAAATTTCACA
>JAAEUB010000122.1 GCA_024227755.1 Paracoccaceae bacterium
GATACCTTGCGGTCACAAAGGCGGCCGGCTAGGAGCCCACACACCGTCGGTGACGCTGCGCTGTCGCGCAGCAAACAGGGGTGCCACACTTCAAAGAGGCGCGCGGGTAGTAAAGGCCTTTCAGTCACTGGCGTGCATGCACCCGTCTAAGAGAGTGGCCCGCACGGTATCGGCGTGGAGTCGTTGATGGCACGGCATAGCTGTGACCTCGTATAAGAGAGTGAATCCATTCGCCGCCGTGTCGCCTGCGCCCTCACTTTAAGTCATGAGGGCAAAAACGATGGCACGCAAGAGCAAGAAGCGACGCTTGGAAATTATTCATTCTCACTGCGCAGGTATTGATGTAGGCAGCCAAGAACACTGGGTAGCCGTCGATCCGGACCAAGACGATGAAGCGGTTCGCAAGTTCACTACCTTTAGTGATGATCTGTATGCGCTGGCGGATTGGTTGAAATCCTTGAACGTTAAAGTCGTTGCCATGGAGGCCACAGGGGTCTACTGGATCCCCTTGTATGAAGTCCTTGATGCGCGCGGTTTCAAGGTAAATCTCGTCAACGCAAGGGCCACACGCCAAGTCTCGGGCCGTAAATCCGACGTACTCGATTGCCAGTGGATCTGGCAGTTGATGAGTCACGGTCTGTTGCGCGGGGCCTTTCGGCCAGCCAACGAGGTATGCGGGTTGCGTTCACTGGTCCGCCAGCGTGCCACCAAGGTTCAAGAGCAAGCACGCTGTGTCTTGCACATGCAAAAGGCGCTCACGCAAATGAACGTGCAACTGGACAACGTGATCAGTGATCTGACCGGCAAAACGGGTTTGGCGATTTTGCGAAGCATTGTGGCGGGCGAGCGCGATCCCCTGCAATTGGCCAAGCTGCGGGATAAACGCATACGCGCCGATGAAGCGACGGTGGCACGCAGCCTCTACGGCAACTGGCGTAAAGAACACCTGTTCGCATTGACTCAGGCCTTGGCTCATTATGACTTTGAGTCTGCGCAGATCCGTGAATGCGACCAAGCGATCAGCCACAGCCTCCTTGAGCTACCGACACTGTCTCAGCAAGAGGCACCGACACCGAACAAGCCACTGCGCAGCCCGCAGCGTACGCGTGCCGAGCAAACCGCCCTGCATCAAGCGTTATATGCCGTACTTGGCGTAGATTTGACCGCAGTCCCCACACTGGGGATCGAGACTGTCTTGGTGATCACCAGCGAGATTGGACCGGATCTGTCACGTTTCCCGAGCAGCGGGCATTTCTGTTCCTGGCTCGGCTCGGCTCCGCCCACGCGCATCTCTGGTGGGAAACCACTACCGGGGAAAACACCCAAGATCTTCAACCGGGCCGGACAAGCACTGCGCCAAGCCGCCGCAAATGCGCGCAACAGTGACAGCTTTATCGGTGCGGCCCACCGGGCGCGCCTGGCCCGGATGGATACGGCCAAGGCCATCAAAGCCACTGCCCATCAGTTGGCCCGCCTAATCTATGCCATGCTGACCAAAGGCCAAGCCTATGTTGAGCAGGGTATTGAAGTCTTTGAGGCACGTCGCCAAGACCGTCAACTCAGGGCACTGCAAAGAAAGGCTGCCAAGTTTGGCCTGGCCTTGGTAGAAGCGGCGTAATGCAAAAAATAAATACAGCAAAAAAACAATGGGGTAAATTATGTTTGATAAGAGCCCACACACCGTCGGTGACGCTGCGCTGTCGTACAGCAAACAAAAATGGACCCTTATAAATCAATGAGTTACCTTTTGTTTGATAAGAGCCTGTCCGCAGTAGAGCAGTCTATTTTCGGACAGGCTCTCTTATCAAACATAATTTAACCCATTGTTTTTTTGCTGTATTGATTTTTTGCATTACGCTGCTTCTACCAAGGCCAGGCCAAACTTGGCAGCCTTTCTTTGCAGTGCCCTGAGTTGACGGTCTTGGCGA
>JAAEUB010000123.1 GCA_024227755.1 Paracoccaceae bacterium
GCCCCTGTTGGAGCCATTACCGCGCTTGCCGGGCTGATCTTCGTGGCCCTGATCGGCTGGCGGCTGATCCCGCAACCAAAAGAGGGCAAGGGCGGTGCCGATCCGATGGAAGAATACGGCCAATATATCGCCGAGCTTACGATACCAAAAGATTCAAAACTGATCGGCAAACGCTTGCACGAACTTGACGACGATGCCGAGAAAAATGACGTAGCAGTGCTTGGCCTGATCCGTGACGGCAAACGTCGTTATGGCACCCAGCGGGCCACGGAATTGCACGCGCAGGACGTGTTGGTGCTGGAAGCACGCCCCGAAGCGTTGGACGAATTTCGTGCCGCCCTCAGCCTGGATTTCGCTGATAGTGCCCGCGAACATCACCTGAAAGCCGATGGCGAGGGGTTGTCGAAGATTGAGGTTGTGGTGCCTGAAGGCGCGCGCATTACCGGTAAAACCGCATCCAGTATCGGCCTTGCCTGGCGTCAGCGCGCAGTTTTGATGGGCATTTCACGCTCGGGCCGTCGTATCACCAAACAACTGCGCAAAACGCCGGTTAAGCCCGGCGATATCCTGCTGCTGCTGGTGCCAACTGGGACCGAAGCAGACGTTACCGAATGGCTGGGATGCCTGCCGCTTGCCACGCGCGGGCTGAGCGTCACTCAAAACACTAAAACCTGGGCTGCTATCGCCATGTTTGCCGCCGCCGTCGCCGCCGCCAGCTTTGGCTGGGTCTACCTCCCAGTAGCGCTGGGCTTGGTGGTGGTTGGTTACGTGCTGTCCGGCATCCTGCCACTTGCGGACATCTACAACCACATCTCATGGCCTGTTGTGGTGCTGCTTGGCTCGATGATTCCGTTGGGGTCGGCGCTGGAAACCTCTGGTGGCACTGATTTGATCGCGTCGGCGCTGATAGATTTGACCAATGGCATGGCGCCTTGGGCGATCCTGACCATCTTGATGGTTGTTACCATGTCGCTGTCAGATGTGCTGAACAACACCGCCACCACCATCGTTGCGGCACCCATTGGCATCAAGATGGCGCAAGCGCTTGAGGTCAATCCTGACCCCTTCCTGATGGCAGTAGCTGTCGCCGCTTCCTGCGCTTTCCTCACCCCTATAGGTCACAAGAACAACACCTTAATCCTTGGTCCGGGTGGGTATAGCTTTGGCGATTACTGGCGAATGGGCTTGCCACTTGAAATCCTCGTGGTTGCGGTCAGTATCCCGGCAATTCTTGTCTTCTGGCCAATGTAGGCCCAGCACAAATAGGACAATGCGTGCAAATGAGCTGCAGGCGTCTGGCTCTAAAGAACTCAAGAATGTGATCCGCAATCGGCGGGTGATGTGCCTTACTAAGAGGCCTGTCCTGAAGGTCGCCTAATAGGCGCACTGTTGTTCACTTCATTCAGGATAATTTCAACCAGTTCGAACTCTGATTGCCCATTGACGTCTTCGAAATAGATGTGACTTGGCCAAGGCGCGCCGACGTGATTGTCTTCGGGCAGGTCGATCGTTTCACAAACATGCCGGATCGCTTCGACAAAGGCCCGCGATTCATTGGCGATCTCAACCTTGGCGCCGTCCAGATCCTCAATGCTGTTGCGGTCGATCTGGGGCGAACCGATGCCGGATGTCAGCGGGAGGTTTCGTTGGATTGCCTGTTCCTCATAAAACGAGATATCCACCTTGTCGGCCTCAAGACGCATGATGAAAACCGGGTTCACGCCGACCTTCGCTTCCGTCAGCTCCAGCAAACCAACCTTGTCGGTACTTGTATCTTGCGCAGCTTTGCGCCGCGACGAGCGGGTTTTTTTCTTCACCTCGGCCACGAAATCTCCGCGGTAATTATTGTCAAACACACGCCTGCGATATGGTTTGTCCCTCAGTAACTGCCGGATAGAGCGGATCGAGATATTCTTGCAGTTCTCGGGTCCAATAAAGAAAGGTGAGCCCGACGCATCAGACAATTCAATCCAGCCATCCGCAAATGTCTCCATATGGTGATCCATCCACGGCCCGATCACCTTTTCGCCAAGATGATCCAGAAGTGCGTTCACATTGTCCGGGTCATTCACCACATCCGCCAAAAGCGGCTCTTGCCCATAGATGTCTGCGGCAAGGCTGTAGGGTGCCGATAATTGCAGCAGTGGCGGCAGGCCGGTTAGCTCTTGATTAACACGCAGGATATCTTCGATGATTCTGGGCGCGCCAGAGCGATAATCCGGCGTCTCAAGCAGGTGCCAGTTTTCCCGGTTGATCAGTGGCACATCCGGATCAGCCCCCGGCGGGAACTTGTCCGGGTACATCATTTTTTGACCTAAAGGTTCGCAGGTGACAGCGTAAACCGCCCAGGTCAAATAGAACTTCCTCACACCCAAAAGGCGGCCCACGGCCAGATTTGACCTCACATAGCGATACGGATCGGTGTTATAATAGTCCCATGTTTCAATACCATAGAGGTCATTCAGCAGCGCCAGCGTCAGCATGTGAACTGACGCGGTTGAATTCACCCGGTCGGGTTGCGCCAGTATGCTGAAATTTTCATCAAACTCGCCCGCTATGGCGGCATCGAAGATGTCGGTCATCTTCTGTTTCGCTTCCTCATCACCTGCCTGCCAACGTGTCAGCAGGCGAAGGCCATCAGGAAATGCGTAATCCTCGATTTTAGTCATGGTCCAACCAATTCGCTCAGTTCACACAAAATCTTGACGTGCCCAACCACGTCGTCACCCATCAAGCTATGCGAAAGAAGATGCATGAAACAGACCCACAATTAAAAAAGTTTTCGGGCTGCCCTGGTCTGATCGAGCAAGGCATCATGGTTCGGCAAAGTTTGAGCGCATTGCGCAGTTCATTCCTCATCATTTTAGGGAACCTAGGCGATGAAATCTCAACGCGCGTGCATAAGCTGATCCTCAGTCTTCATCAGGATTGGATTTGGCTGGTTGAACGGGTCTCGGGCCTGTCAACATGCCCTGCCAGGCAGCGGGATACATATCAGCGACTTCCAGAGAACGTGCAATTGAACACTTACGAACAGCAGCCGGTATATGCATTCGGGCTCGTACTGGCCATTAGCCGCTCGGTGGATGAATGGCAGGTTCAGGATTTGTCGCCATTCGCTGCACAGCGAGTGAACTCACTCCTTGCGGGACGAGGCTACTATTCGGCTTCATCCTATCACTTTTCTTGGATTCTACCGTTGACCTGCCGCAGGCTTGAAACGTTCTCGATAGATTGCCACTGTGTCTGGCGGCAGA
>JAAEUB010000124.1 GCA_024227755.1 Paracoccaceae bacterium
ATCAGATTCGGGCAGCCTGAGCTGGCAGTGGTTTCCCAACATGACGGCCCCCGGCGCTTTCGCCCAGCTTGCCGGCGCCTATGCCGCCAAATATAAAATTGCGGATCAGGATTTGAAGCGGGCCATGGCGCACGTATCCGCCAAAAGCCATGCCAATGGGTCGTTGAACCCCAAAGCGCATTTGCGCAAGGCTGTTTCCGAGGACCAGATCATGGCGGCTCCCATTGTGGCTCATCCGCTCGGACTCTTTGACTGCTGCGGTGTCAGCGACGGTGCCGCCTGTGCCATCGTTACCACGCCGGAGCTGGCCAAACAGCTGGGCAAAAAAGATATCATCACCGTCAAGGGCTTGCAACTGGCGCTCAGCAGCGGTGAGGAAATGGGCTATAACGATTGGGACGGAGACCATTTCGTAACGACCAGTAAGTGCAGCGCCAAAGCGTACCAGGAAGCGGGCATCACCAATCCAAAGGAAGAGATCAGCATGATGGAAGTGCACGACTGCTTTTCCATCACGGAGCTGGTTACGATGGAAGAT
>JAAEUB010000125.1 GCA_024227755.1 Paracoccaceae bacterium
AATTTACCAGAGTGACTTGCATCCACGACATTTTTGTCTGGCTGAGGCAACGCTTTGAGGTTTTCTTAAATCAAAGAGCGAAACCGGGAAGGGATTTCGACCACGGGATCACCTCCCATCTGGCCCGGTTTATTCAAGGCGTAAAGGGGGCGGTGGCGCGACTGATAACGCCGTGCGGCGGGGAAAAGCGTGTCGCCATCAACGGGATTAGCACCGGTAATGATGCCAAACAACGCCTCGCGCCGCTCTAGGTGCCCGCCCCAGCCTGTTGCCAACCGGTCTCTGTCCAGCGTCTTACCGGTGGCGCGTTGATAGTCGACCATACCAAAGTGAAACACGTATAAATTTGGGTCAATGTGAAAACCATGCCGCTTGATCCGGTGCATGCCCGAACCCCATGTCAGTGGGCGAAAGGTGACAACCGGCTTGGTATAGCGTGAAGAAAGGTGGGCAAAGCGGCGTTGATCAAGAAACGCACGATCCGGGTCCAGAGGTTCCTCAAGTTCCATATGTTGGCCCACATCCAGCCCCAGCCCGGACACCGATTTCCTGCCCTCGATTGCGGACAGATAGGCATTCAGGTCGACCCCGGTATTTGGGTCATTTATCAAAAACTCGTCCACATCGGTTGCCAGCACGATGTCGAAATAATGAAACAATCCACGGGCAAGGTCTGACATGGTGCGCGCGCGCCTGCGCATCGCGGGCACCCGCTCAAGCGGTTTGTGCGGCAGGTGGATAAAGTTCACCTGTTCCGCGCCGGGGCAATCGGGGCGCAGCTGATCAAAGCCATCCAGAAAGACATAAAGGTTTTGAAACCCGAAAGCCGCGCCATAATGCGCGATCCATTTCGGCAAAAACAGGGCGTCATTTCGAACTGTCGTTATGGCGGCGATCTGTTTTTTCACCATTTCAGCTTTCGTCGCGCCAGTTGTTCACAATCGGATAACGCCGATCAAGCCAGAAGCTGCGCAGGGTCAGACGGGTACCGGGCGCGGACTGGAACCGTTTGTATTCGCTGATAAAAATCAGATGTTCGACTTTTTTGACTATGGCGTGATCAAAACCCTCGGCGACCAGTTCAGCAACGCTTGCTTCGCGGTCGACCAGGCCTTCCAGGATGGCGTCCAGCACCTCATAGGGCGGTAAGCTGTCTTCGTCTTTCTGGTCTTCGCGCAGTTCGGCCGAGGGCGGCTTGTCAATCACTCGCACCGGGATAACCTCGCCTGCGGGCCCCGCCATCCATGCCGGATTGTGGTTGGCGTTGCGCCAGCGGCAGGTTTCAAATACCCGCGTTTTGTAAAGATCTTTCAGGGGGTTATATCCACCCGACATATCGCCATAAATGGTGGCATAGCCAACCGCCACCTCGGACTTGTTGCCGGTGGTCAACAGCATTTCACCAAACTTGTTCGACATCGCCATCAAAATCAGCCCGCGCAGACGTGATTGAATATTTTCCTCGGTCACGTCGGCCTCATGGCCTTCAAACAACGGCGCCAGCGCTTCGGTTACGGCAGCGCGCGGGCCTGAGATCGGCACGAAATCATAAGCGCAGCCAAGGGTTTTGGCGATCACCTCGGCATCAGAAAGGCTGCTTTGCGAGGTGTATTCTGTCGGCAGCATCACACAGCGAACATTCTCGGCCCCCAGCGCGTCAACGGCAATGACCGCAACCAAAGCACTGTCGATACCGCCAGACAGGCCCAGCAGCACCTTCTTGAACCCGGTTTTACCCAAGTAATCGCGCAGGCTTTCGACCATTGCGCGGTAATCAGCCTCCCTATCATCCGGCAAGGTGGCCATTTCACCGGGCGCTATCTGCCATCCCGCATCTGTTTGCGTCAGGTCGATATGGCGAACGTCTTCGTCAAACAACGGCATTTGCACTGCAAGACTGCCATCCGCGTTCATCGCGAAAGTGCCGCCGTCAAATACCTGATCATCCTGCCCGCCGACAATGTTGAGGTAGATCAACGGTAGGCCGGTCTCGGAAACACGTGCGCCCATGACCTGATAACGGTCGTCCATTTTGCCCCGGTAATACGGTGATCCGTTGGGGATCAACAGCAGCCCCGCACCTTTGCTAGCATGATCAGCACAAACGCTGTCCGGGTGCCAGGCGTCTTCGCAAATTGGCGAACCGATCATGAGCGGACCAATCCGGTAAGGCTGTTGCGGCGGCGCGTGGGCAAACAGGCGTTTTTCGTCAAATACCGTTTCATTCGGCAGGCGTTGCTTCAGCAACCGTGCTGCCACCTTACCGCCATCCAGAACATAATAGGCGTTATAAAGGTTAGTCCCGTCATGATAGGGCGCGCCGATGCCTATGGCCGGACCATCGGCGCAGTCGCGCGCCAGATCTTCGATGGCGGCCATGGCGTCGCGGTAAAATTGCGGCCGCATCACAAGGTCCTGGGTTTGATAGCCGGTCAGGAATGCCTCGGGCAGGGCCAGCATCCGGGCGTCGGCCTCGCGTGCCTGTTGCCACGCGGCGCGCGCCTTGTCGGCGTTGGCGCGGATGGCGCCGACAGATGGGTTCAACTGGGCCAATGTCAGGCGGAACGTGTTACTCATGGCTGTTCATGGCGTGGTTTTTGTCCTTACGGCATCATTTCAGGCAATTCTTTAGCAGGTTTGTGCCGGGGGGAAAGGTGAGAAGTGTTTAAACGATTGTCTCGCCAGCACGCGTCGACTAGATTTAAGCAAATGCAGTACGGGGGTTGAGGTGAGCAAAAAGATGTCTGAGAGCCGGAGTTTGAGCCTGAGCGTGGTTGGGACACTGGGGTTGGCTTTGGCCCTTTGCGGTGGTGTTACGGCGGGTTACGCCCAGGAAACCGGTGCGGTCGAGGTCAAGCAATACGACGATGGCGGTGTCTATGAAGGTACCTTCAAGGACGGCCAGCAGCACGGGCAGGGTACCTACAGGCTTCCGTCCGGCTATGAATATACCGGCGAATTTGCCTTGGGCGAAATCCGCGGGCAGGGCATTGCGCGTTTCCCCAACGGCTCAGTTTATGAAGGCAGCTTTGCCAAAGGTAAGCCGCATGGCCTTGGCAAGATCACATTTGCCGATGGCGGCACGTTCGAAGGCGACTGGGTCGAGGGCAAGATCAATGGCTCGGGTCTGGTGATCTATGCCAATGGCGTAAAATACGAAGGCGGCTTTCGCAACGCCCTGCATCATGGGCAGGGGCGGATGGAAAGCCCCTCGGGTTATGTCTACGAAGGTGATTGGGTGGCAGGGGTCAAACAGGGGCGCGGGCGCTCGATCTATCCCGGCGGTTCGATTTACGAAGGCGAAATGAAGGGTGACCAGCGTTCTGGTCAGGGGGTTCTGACGGACGCCGAAGGAATGAAATATGACGGGTCCTGGGTCGACGGACAGATGCAGGGGGTCGGCACCCTGACGCAGGCGAACGGCGACGTCTATACCGGTGCTTTTGTCGCGGGTCAGCGAAACGGAACCGGCAAGGTGACCTATGAAGGCGGTGATGTCTATGAAGGCGGCTTTGAAGGCGATGCCCGCCACGGTACCGGCACGTTCACAGGCACTGATGGCTATGTTTATACCGGCGACTGGGTCGCGGGTGTGATCGAAGGAAAGGGCAGCGTGACCTATCCCGATGGCTCGCTCTATCAGGGTCAGTTCAAGGCCGGGTTGGCTGATGGAAAAGGGCTTATTACCTATCCGGGCGGCAATACCTATGACGGTGACTGGGCAGACGGCGTGATTGAGGGTTCGGGCGTTGCGACCTATGCAAACGGGCCGACTTATGAAGGCCAGTTCAGTGATGCGCAGTATCACGGGCAAGGCACGCTGACCTACCCGGACGGCTATTCCTATGTTGGTGGCTGGAGCGGAGGCGAGCGCCACGGCCAGGGTAAAACCACCTTTGCCGACGGCACAATCTATGAAGGTGGATTTAGCGACAGCTTGCGCGAAGGCGCCGGCACGATCACCATGCCTGACGGGTTCAGCTATGTAGGTGAATGGCAGGGTGGCCTGTTTCACGGAATAGGGGTCGCAACATATGCCAACGGCGATGTCTATGAGGGCCTGTTTGAGAACGGCAAGCGCCAGGGGCAGGGCACCGTGCGGTATTTCGATGGCTCCGAGGCGTCAGGCGCATGGGAAGGCGGCGTGCTTGAGCAACCTGCGGAGGCCTCCGACTAGGTCGACTGGAAAAAGGGGCTCTCCCGCCCGTCGTCGGCCCATCAAAGATGGGCGCTCCTCCCGTTGGGCCGGGCCTCGCTTCGCTCGGAAGAGTAGTCAAGTGGTCAAGTGGCAGATATGCGGGACTTTCCGGACCGTCAGCTGTTTAGCTCGAGCAGGCGCGATCAGCTCAAAGCTGACCTTTATTCAAAGCGCAGCTAACGGCAGGATCGAGCCCAAAGTGTCAGATGCTGGGACATGTATGAATAACTGAAATGCTGCGAAAGCCGACCTGATCAAAAGCAAGGCCCCCAGGCATTCTCTGGGCACCGCATCGTTGTGTTTTGACTTCTCGATAGAGGCCCGCTCTTGC
>JAAEUB010000126.1 GCA_024227755.1 Paracoccaceae bacterium
ATATGGGTATAAACCAGTTTGCCCACCGCGACATCAACGTCGCTCACGCACATCCACTGCAGATACCGACAGGCATCGCGGCCCTGGACCAGGGTTTTTCCGAAGGAGCTGATATCCATGATTACCACGCCCTCGCGCGCGGCCCGGCATTCCTCGGCAGTGTGTGCATACCAGTTGGGGCGAGAGTACGAGTACGAGTTTTTCGGTTCGATACCTTTTGGTGGAAACCACATCGGGCGTTCCCACCCGGCGGTTTCCCCGAAACAGGCGCCGGCGGCAGCCAGCCTGTCATGCAGATGGCTTTTGCGCGCCGGTCGCGATGTTTCATGATCCTTGAACGGCCAGCCCATTTCGAAAATGTTGCCCAGAGACTCCGCGCTGCGCTCGCGCAGGTAGCGCTTGTTGACCTGGAAAGGATGGAATCGCGCCACGTCGTAATCGAGCAGGTCCATGTCCGGTTCGCCATCGACGATCCAGTGCGCCAGCGCGCGCGCGATGCCGGGGCTGATTTCAAAGCCCTCAGAATTCAGACCCGCGGCAATGAAACAGTTGCGCAGCCCGGGCGCCTCTCCCAGGCACGGCAGGTTATCCGGGGTGAAACTTTCCGGCCCGTTCATGAATTTAGTGATACCGATGTTTTCCAGCGCCGGAATCATTTCCATGGCCCTGGTATAGGGCAGCGCGAAATGCTCCCAGTCTTCCTGGATCTCGATGAACTGTTGGTTACCGGGTAGCTTTTCTACCGGTAAAGGCTTGCCGCGTGGCTCAAAGGAACCAATCAGCAACTTGCCGGCCTCCTCCTTCATGTAGGTGTAGCCGTCCGTGTCACGCAATACCGGCAGGGTCGGCAGCACGAAGTCCATGGCTTCGGTCACGACATACATGTGCTCACAGGCATGCAGCGGTACCCGTGCCCCGAGCTGAGCTGCAAAATCTGCGGTCCACAGGCCACAGGCCAGTACCAGAGTCTCACACCTGATGACACCATTTGTCGTTTCCAGCTGGTACTCGCCCGAGGGCAGGTGCTGCATTTTTTCCACCAAGGTGTTTTCAAAAATTCTGGCACCGCGTTTTTTTGCCCCGGCGATCAGGGCGTTGATGGTGTCGACCGGGCTGAGCTGCCCATCCCCGGGAATAAACAGGCCACCGGCGACGATGCGCTCATCAAGCGCGGGGTACATATCCTTGACTTCCCCAGGTGAAATGACGTGGGCATCAATGCCGAAACTCCTGGCGAGACTGGCGCGCCGTTTCATTTCGTGGACGCGTTCCGGGTTACGCCCGATGGCGAGGGTGCCATTTTGTTTGAAGCCCGTTGCCATGCCGGTATCGGCTTCAAGTTCGGGATAGAACCGTGCATTGTATCTGGCGACATCCGTTGTGGCATGACTACCGCGAAGCTGCATGATCAACCCCGCCGCATGCCAGGATGTGCCACAGGCAAGCGAGCCCCGCTCCAGTAACACCACATCGGAGACACCCGCCCGTGTGAGTTGATACGCGATTGAACTTCCCACGACACCGCCGCCCACGACTGCGATACGCGCCTGACCCGGTAGATCTTTACTCATGCTGTGTCTTCTTACGGTAAGGATTTACCAGCCCTCATCGGCTGGCGTTCTTTTCATTGATCGACACATTTTATATTCTAACTATTGATAAATAAAATTTCATTTTATCTGTCTAAGGGTTAGTTTTTATCTATACAAAGAGACCAGGAACACTATTAATAGTCGGGCTGCAATCAACACGGATGCAGGGGGAAATCGTTATGTTGCACTATTCGTTACGCCAACTGGAGTATTTTGTCACCACCGCAGAGTGTCGTTCTGTTGCCAATGCAGCACGCATGCTGAACGTTTCCCAACCCTCGGTTTCAAAGGCAATAAGCAATCTGGAAAACCAGTTTTCAACCCAGTTGTTTATTCGTCACCACGCCAAGGGAGTGTCATTGACCCAGGTCGGCGAGCGGCTTCTAACCGATGCGCGAAGCCTGCTGCGATACGCGAAAGACTTGGAACAAAGCGCTCTTGATTCCGGCAAGCTGGTTACAGGACAGGTTGAAGTGGCATGCTTTATGAGTGTTGGCCCGATTTTCATGCCGGCCCTGTTGGCTGATTTTCAGGAAATTTACGTGGGCATTTCGGTTCGATTGCATGAAGGGGACCAGGATAAACTGATTTCGGGCCTGATTTCCGGTCGCTACGAACTGGCGTTGATGTTTGATCTGGTATTGCCGGCGCAAATTGCGATATACAA
>JAAEUB010000127.1 GCA_024227755.1 Paracoccaceae bacterium
AGCAGACACCCCCCCAAGGTGGCACCACAGTCGGGCGGCCCATTACGGGACGAGGGCGGCGGATCAAGCAGTGGCAGCAGCTTGATCCGCCGTTTCCATTTTAAGGCCCTGAAAACGGGGCGAGCGTAAAGAGGAGCGCCCTTCGTGGCACGACGGTTCAGAGGCGAAAGCACCCACAAAGTGGATGCCAAGGGACGGGTTTCGATCCCCGCCGCCTTTCGACGTGTGCTGGAAGAAGGTGATCCGGACTGGACCGATGGTCTGAACCCCAACATGGTATTGGTTTACGGCGGCAAGTCGCGCAATTTCATCGAAGGTTACACGATGACCTCGATGGAAGAGGTGGATGACCGCATTTCAGCCCTGCCGCGAGGCTCCAAGGCGCGCCGGGCGCTGGAGCATATGTTCTCGGGACAATCGGTGCAGCTGCAGGTGGATGAAACCGGGCGGCTGGTGCTTTCGCCAAAACTGCGTGAAAAAATCGACATCACCAAAGCAGCGGTTTTTGTCGCCACCGGTGATACCTTTCAGATCTGGGAGCCTGAGGCCTATGCAGCCCATTCGGCCCAACTTGAAGACTGGATGGAAGATGAGGATGAGGATTTCGATCCGCTGATCCTGCTGGATAGTGTACCAACCGGGGAGTGATCAAACGATGACACATGCCCCGTCCGTTTCCGCCCCCCATATTCCTGTATTGCTTGACCCCATTCTTGCGGCCGTTGCGCCGGTTGAAGGACGCTGGCTGGATGGCACTTTTGGGGCCGGCGGGTACACGCGTGCTTTGCTGGATGCGGGTGCTGCAAAAGTGTTTGCGATTGACCGCGACCCGGAGGTTTTTGAGCGCGCGAAGGATTGGGCCGATGAATATGGCGACCGCCTGGTGCTGATCGAGGGCGAGTTTGGCGATTTGGCTGAACTGGCGGAGGATCACGGGGCAGCACCGCTGTCCGGTGTAGTGCTCGATATCGGGGTGTCGTCGATGCAGATAGACCAGGCAGAGCGCGGGTTTTCTTTTGCACAGGACGGGCCGCTCGACATGCGGATGGCGCAATCAGGCATGACTGCTGCTGAGATCGTGAATGAGGCTGAGGAAGGTGTTCTGGCTGATATACTGTTTCAGTACGGAGAGGAGCGGGCTTCGCGCCGGATTGCCCGCAATATCGTCAAGGCGCGGAAGGTCGTGCCGTTTCTGACAACAGCGCAACTGTCTGAAGTTATAGAAAATTCCCTGCCCCGTCCGAAGCCGGGGCAAGTCCATCCCGCGACCCGGTCTTTTCAGGCTTTACGCATCGCGGTGAATGACGAACTGGGGCAACTGGTCAAAGGGTTGAAAGCGGCCGAGGCAGTTCTGGGGCCCGGAGGGGTGCTGGCGGTTGTGACCTTCCATTCGCTGGAAGACCGGATCGTTAAGCGGTTTTTGCAGGCCCGCAGCGGCAATGCACCCAAAGGTAACCGCTATGCACCCGAGCGGGCCGAAGAAGCGCCCCGGTTCGAATTGATGGGGCGCAAGGCCATTGTCGCCACTGCCCAAGAGATCGAGGCGAACCCTCGGGCGCGATCGGCAAAACTGCGGTTGGCCAGACGGCTGGATGCACCAGCCGGAGATGTCGATACGCGATCCCTGGGCTTGCCAGGGTTTGACAGGGGAAGGTTAATCTGATGCGGACATTATTGTATGTTCTGTGCTGTGGCATCGTGATCGGTTCGGCCTATTGGGCCTATAAGGAAAACTACCAGACCCAGGCATCGATCCGCAACGTCGCTGACTTGCAGACAGAAATTGCCAAGGAACGCGAGGCGATTTCGGTTTTGAACGCGGAATGGGCCTATCTCAACCGCCCGGAACGGCTGCGTGATCTGGTGGATCTTAATTTTGCCGATCTGGAATTACTACCACTTCTGCCGGAGCATTTTGCCGATGTGGAACTGGTTGCCTATCCGCAGCCGGTACTGAACTTGTTTGAGCTGGAAGAGCCAGTGTCGGTCCAGGAAGATTCCGAGGAGTATCCCTGATGCGCACACCGCTCCGCCCGCTTGCCCGTGTTATTGAGGCCCGTGCCAAGGGTGAAAACCCCGATCTGATCGAAGCCGAGGAGCGGGCCAAGCGCAATCAGGTGCGGCAGATCAAAATGCGACGGCGCGCTGAGAGCCGGTTGCTGGTGCTGGGTGTGTTCTTTTTTCTGGCTTTTGCGACGGTGGGCTCGCGGATGGCGATACTGGCAGCGTCCGAACCGATGGAGCCAAGGTCGGCGGCCTCATTTCCGCAGATCGCAAACCAGCGGGCGGATATTCTGGACCGCAACGGCGAGGTGTTGGCGACCAATCTGGCCACAACAGCGCTTTATGCGCAGCCACCCCTGATGGTCGATCCGCAAGAGGCCGCGGAAGGACTGGTGGCAATTTTTCCCGACCTGAAGCAAGAGAAACTGGTTGAGGATTTTACCGGCAAGCGCAAGTTCTTGTGGATCAAGAAAAAAATTAGCCCAGAGCAGCAACAGCGGGTGCATGAGTTGGGCGAGCCGGGGCTGCTGTTTGGACCGCGCGAGATGCGGCTTTACCCAAACGGGCGGCTGGCGGCCCATATTCTGGGTGGTGCCAGCTTTGGCAAAGAGGGCGTGAATGCAGCCGAGGTTATCGGTGTCGCCGGGATAGAAAAATACCACGATGCGCGGCTGCGCGATCCTGCGACGGCAAGCAGGCCGCTGGAACTGTCAATTGACATGACGGCACAGGCGGCAATGCGACGGGTGTTGTCTGGTGGTGTGAAGCTGATGAATGCCAAGGGTGCTGCGGCGATCCTGATGGATGTGCATACCGGCGAGATCGTTTCGATGGTTTCCCTGCCGGACTTTGATCCAAATGACCGGCCAAGACCGGCGCTGAGTGGTGATCCGTCGGCCAGCCCGTTGTTCAATCGCGCGTCACAGGGGCTGTATGAGCTGGGGTCGACTTTCAAGTTGTTCACCGCCGCGGTTTCGCTGGAGAAAGGTCTGGCCAATGAAAACACCATGATCGACATTCGCGGGCCGCTGAAATGGGGAAAATTCACCATCAAGGATTTCCACAATTACGGCAGGGAACTGAGCCTGACGGATGTGATTGTGAAGTCGTCCAATATCGGTACGGCGCGGATGGCGCTGGCGGCAGGAGCCGGAGCGCAACAGGAAATGCTGGAGAAACTCGGGTTCTTTGATGCCGTTCCAGTCGAGCTGGGTGAGGCGAAGCGGACCAAACCTCTGTTGCCCAGGCGCTGGTCGGAGATTTCGACGATGACGATTTCTTATGGTCACGGAATTGCTGCCACGCCTCTGCATCTGGCCTCCGCTTACGCGGCCATTGCCAACGGGGGCTACCGGGTGAATCCAACGCTGATCAAACAAACCGGGCCGGTGACCGGGCGTGAAAAGGTTCTGTCGGATCAGACGTCGGCAACGCTGCGAAAACTGCTGCGCTTGGTAGTAACGCGTGGAACGGCCAGCTTTGGCGAGGTCAAGGGTTATGAGGTTGGGGGCAAGACCGGAAGTGCCGACAAACCAAACCCGAAAGGCGGTTATTACAAGAACCGTGTTATCGCGACCTTTGCGTCGGTTTTTCCAGCGAGTGACCCGAAGTATGTGCTGGTGGTGACACTGGATGAACCGTCGATCAAGGCGCATGGCGAAATGCGTCGTACGGCGGGCTGGACTTCGGTACCGGTGGCCGCGGAACTGATTTCAAGACTGATGCCAATCCTGGGGCTGCGGCCCAATATTGCCTCTGCCGGGAATGTCCAATACACGTCAGCCAGAAACTGATCAAAGGACGAAAGTATGGGTTCGGCAATTGCTGCCAGAAAACTGCGAGACCTCGGGCTGGTAGCGACCCATGGCGGCACTGGCAATCCGGATATCACCGGCATTTGCGTTGACAGTCGGCAAACACAGCCTGGCGATCTGTTTGCGGCGATGCCCGGCACTGTGACCCATGGCGGCGAATTCATTCAATATGCGGTGCGGATGCGGGCGGCGGCGATCCTTACGGATGCCGAGGGGCTGGACATCGCGCTGAGCGATCTGGGGTTGATTGATGTGCCGGTCATTGTAGCAGAGGATCCACGCCGGGTTTTGGCACTGGCGGCGGCGCGGTTTTACGGGGCACAACCGGCGACGATGACGGCGGTGACGGGCACTAATGGCAAGACTTCTGTCGCCAGTTTTACCCGGCAAATCTGGGAAGCAATGGGGCTGCCGGCGGTGAATTTCGGCACCACCGGGGTGGATGGTGCCTATGCAGCGCCGCTGGCGCATACAACGCCGGAGCCGGTGACACTGCACCGCTTGTTGCGCGCATTGGCTTCTGAAGGGATCACCCATGCGGCGATGGAAGCTTCAAGTCACGGGCTGGAACAGCGGCGGCTGGACGGGGTGTATCTGACCGCCGCCGGGTTCACCAATTTCACCCAGGATCATCTGGATTATCACGAGACCTTTGAGGCGTATTTCAATGCCAAGGCGGGGCTTTTCAGTCGGGTTCTGCCGCCAGAGGGTTCTGCAGTAATCAATATTGAAGACAGCAGAGGGCCTGAATTGGTTCGACTGGCGCTGTCCCGGGGGCAGGATGTGATTACACTGGGGCAGGGACAGGGCGATCTGAAAATCCTCAACAGCCGCTTTGACAATACCGGGCAGGACGTGCGGTTTGAGTGGAAAGGTGAGGTGCATTCGACGCGGCTGACCCTGATCGGCGGGTTTCAGGCGCAGAATGTGCTGATGGCTGCCGGGCTGGCGATAGCCTGCGGCGCGCAGCCCAATCGGGTGTTTGGCGCTTTGAGTGAGTTGAAAACGGTGCCCGGGCGGATGGAATTGGCAGCAACGCGGCAGAACGGGGCAAGTGTATTTGTTGACTATGCCCATACGCCGGACGCGCTTAAAACGGCGCTGAGGGCACTGCGCCCCCATGTGCTGGGGCGGCTGATCGTGGTGTTTGGGGCCGGAGGAGACCGGGATCAGGGTAAGCGGCCTTTGATGGGAACCGCTGCGCGGGAAAACGCAGACGTGGTGTTTGTGACGGACGACAATCCCAGGGGCGAAGAGCCGGGGGCTATCAGGGACATGATTTTAACGGCCTGTCCGCAGGCAACCGAGATTGCGGATCGGGCAGGGGCGATACTGGCCGGTGTGGATGCGCTGCAACCCGGTGATGCATTGCTGATCGCCGGTAAGGGGCACGAAAAGGGGCAGATCATCGGCGATGATATTCTGCCGTTTGATGATGTGGAGCAGGCCAGCGTGGCGGTAAATGCGCTGGATGGGCTGGGCGCATGAGTGTGCTTTGGACTTCTGAGGAAGCCGTCGCGGCAACCGGCGGGACCAGCGCGGTCGCCTGGCGGGCGTCCGGCGTTTCGATTGATACACGGACTGTTGAGCCTGGCGATTTGTTTGTTGCCTTGAAAGATCAGCGCGACGGGCATGATTTTGTGGCCGATGCACTGGACAAAGGCGCGGCGGCGGCTTTGGTCAGCCGGGTGCCCGAGGGTGTGAGCGCGGATGCGCCCTTGTTGCTGGTTGGTGATGTGTTGAGCGCGCTGGAGGATATGGGCCGGGCGGCCCGGGCGCGGACCAGGGCCAAGGTCATTGGCGTTACCGGCTCGGTGGGAAAGACCGGCACCAAGGAAATGCTGCGCAAGGCGCTGGAGGCGCAGGGCCGGGTTCATGCGGCGGAACGCAGTTTCAACAACCACTGGGGGGTGCCGCTGACGCTGGCGAGGATGCCAACTGATACGGATTTTGCGGTAATCGAGATCGGCATGAACCACCCCGGCGAAATCGGACCCCTGGCAAAGATGGCGGATCTGGATGTGGCGGTGGTGACCACGGTGGCTGCCGTGCACATGGCTGCATTTTCCAGCGTTGAGGAGATCGCGGCAGCCAAGGCGGAGATTTTCGAAGGGCTGCGGTCGGGAGGAACAGCCGTTTTGAACGCGGATGTTCCAACACGGGATATTTTGTTTGGGGCGGCAGAACTGGCGGGCGCCGGGGTTGTGGCTTTTGGAACTGATGAATCCGCCCAGATGCACCTGGTTTCGGCACAGATTGTGGGTGAAACCACCACGATTGAAGCTGAATTTGATGGCCAGCCGATCCTGTTCAAGCTTGGCGCACCGGGGCGGCATCTTGCGATGAACGCGCTGGCTGTTCTTGCTGCGGCTGAAGCGGCGGGGGCTGATCTGGCGCGCGCCATGCTGGCGCTGCAGCACTGGCACGCACCGGATGGGCGCGGGGCGCGGTATCTGGTGGATCTGGCCAACGGAAATGGCAAAACGCTGGAGCTGATCGACGAAAGTTACAACGCCAATCCGACCTCGATGAAGGCGGCGCTGGCGGTGCTGGCGGCGGCAGAGCCGGTGGACAATGTGGGCCGGATATTAAAGGGGCGGCGGATTGCGTTTCTGGGGGATATGCTGGAACTGGGACCCCAAGAACTGCCGCTACATGCGGATCTGGCGGATATGGCGGCGCTCGGTTCCATCGACATGGTTCACACCAGCGGCGCCCGGATGAGGGCGCTGCACGAAGTTCTGCCTGTGCAAAAACAAGGTGAATGGTTCGAAAATGCCGACCAGATGGCGAGAACCGTCCACAGTTTGCTGGATGCAGGCGACGTGGCTATGGTAAAAGGATCGCTGGGGTCGCAGGTTGGCAAAGTTGTGAAAGCGATCAAAGCACTGGGCGAACCAGCGGAAAAACAGGGGCAGTAGGGTATGTTGTATTTCTTGAGTCAGTTTTCGGATGGGGGGGATTTCTATAATCTGTTCCGCTATATTACTTTTCGCTCTGGTGGGGCGTTTTTCACCTCGCTGGTACTGAGTTTTTTGTTTGGCCCTTATTTGATCAAGACCCTGAAAAGACTACAGAAGAAGGGTCAACCCATCCGCGATGACGGGCCGGAAAGCCATATCATCGAAAAGGCCGGGACACCGACTATGGGGGGGATGCTGATCCTCGGGACGCTGACGCTGTCGACGGTGATTTGGGCGCGGTCGGACAACGGGTATGTCTGGGTCGTTTTGCTGGTGACTGTTGGGTTTTCAATCATAGGGTTTATTGATGATTATCTGAAGGTAACGCAGCAGACTGTCGCCGGGTTTTCCAGCAAGGCGCGGTTGTTGCTGGGTTTTGCGATTGCGCTGGTGGCGAGCATTTTTACCGCACGCCTGCACCCTGACCCGCTGACCCAGAATCTGGCGTTGCCATTCTTCAAGGACACCTTGTTGGGGCTGGGGTATATCTATTTTCCTTTTGCCATGATTGTGATTGTCGGATCAGCCAACGCGGTAAACCTGACCGACGGGCTGGATGGGCTGGCGATCATGCCGGTGATGATTGCAGGCGCGGCGCTCGGGGCGATTGCCTATGTCGTCGGGCGGACCGACTTTACCCAGTATCTGGATGTGCACTACGTGGCTGGAACCGGGGAGTTACTGGTGTTTACTTCGGCACTGTTGGGAGGAGGTCTTGGGTTTCTGTGGTACAACGCACCCCCTGCAGCGGTGTTCATGGGCGATACAGGATCGCTGGCGCTTGGCGGGGCTTTGGGGGCGATTGCGGTCTGTATCAAACACGAGATCGTGCTGGCGATTGTCGGCGGGCTGTTTGTGGTTGAGGCGCTGAGCGTGATCATTCAGGTGCTGTATTTCAAACGTACCGGCAAGCGAGTGTTTCTGATGGCGCCGATCCACCATCATTTCGAAAAACGCGGCTGGTCTGAGCCGCAGATTGTGATCCGGTTCTGGATCATCTCGCTGGTGCTGGCGCTGGTCGGACTAGCCACATTGAAGATCAGGTAGGTGATCCCGGTTCGCGGATATTCCGGCCACCGGGTCGGCGTGCTGGGGCTGGGGCGCTCGGGGCTGGCGACGGCGCGGGCGCTCAGGGCGGGCGATGCGTTGCCGGTGTGCTGGGACGACAACGAGGACGCGCGGGCCAGGGCGGCGGATGATGGGTTTCTGGTGGCCGATCTGAACACGGACAAGAACTGGGAGGGGATCGTCAGCCTGATCACCTCGCCGGGCATCCCGCATCTTTATCCCGAACCCCATCCTGTCATCCGAAAGGCCTGGGGGATGGGCGCGGTGGTGGACAATGACATCGGGCTGTTCTTCCGTTCTTACGGGTCGCCGGACTGGGACAGCTTTGATGTGTTGCCCCGGGTGATCTGCGTGACCGGATCGAACGGCAAGTCCACGACAACGGCGCTGATTGATCATATCCTGCGGGAAGCCGGGCGTGACGTGCAAATGGGCGGTAATATCGGGCGCGGGGTGCTGGATTTGGACCCGGCCCGTGATGGGCAGATTACCGTGCTGGAACTGTCGAGCTATCAGACTGAGCTGGCGCGTTCGCTGGCACCGGATATTGCGCTGTTCCTTAATCTGACGCCGGATCATTTGAACCGTCACGGCGGATTGGGGGGGTATTTTGCGGCCAAACGGCGGTTGTTTGTTGAGGGTGGACCGGATCGCGCAATCATCGGAGTGGATGAGCTTGAAGGCCGTTTTCTGGCTAACCAACTGCGTCAGCACCGCAATGGCGAGCCGGTGATTGCTATTTCATCCGGGCGCAAGCTGCAGGGTGAGGGCTGGTCGGTATTTGCCCGCAAAGGGTTTCTGGCGGAATGGCGCAAGGGGCGGCAAGTGACCTCGATTGACCTGCGCGATATTCGTGGGCTGCCCGGAGCGCACAATCATCAGAACGCTTGTGCTGCCTATGCGGCGTGTCGGACGATTGGGCTGGCACCGCGATTGGTTGAGGAGCATCTGCGCAGTTTTGCTGGCCTGCCGCACCGTTGTCAGGTGGTTGCCGAGCGGAACGGTGTGTTGTTTGTGAACGACAGCAAGGCCACCAATGCGGAGGCGGCGGAGAAATCGCTGCTGGCGTTCAAAAACATCCGCTGGATTGTTGGCGGGCAGGCCAAGGCGGGAGGAATTGCCAGCCTGGTACCGCAGTTTGAGCGGGTGAAGAAAGCCTATCTGGTTGGCGAGGCGGCTGCAGAGTTTTCGGCACAGCTTGGGACAATGGAGCATGAAATTTGCGGTACCATCGAACAAGCCGTTTCTGCGGCACGCAGGGACGCGGTGAGCGGGGATGTGGTGTTGCTGGCCCCTGCTTGTGCCAGTTTTGATCAGTTTAGTAGTTTTGAAGAGCGTGGGGATGCTTTTGTGGCGGCAGTGCAGGGAAACTGAATAGAGGCGCTTTGCGCCATTCCTTTTAAGCGCTGACGCGCGGGATGCCTCCGGCGGAAGTACTTTCTACGAAAAAGAAAATCTAAATATCTGCTTTCACTGCGAAGGCTTTGAGTTTCTCGTAATATACGCTGTGGTGGTCCAGGTATTCTCGCAGGTGGGGTGCTTTGGCAACGCATCTTGCGAATTTTTCCTTCTTTGCCTCCGTTTCTGCCGCGCTGGTCGGGCGGATGCCCGTCGAGGCGGTGACGTTGCCGTGCCAGCCTTCGACCTGGGCCCAGTCTTTTGGGGTCTCCTCGGCCCAGTTGAATGCAGCATTTATGTGAGGCAGGTTCATGCGTTGCCAGAGTGCCGCAATGACGCCTTTGGTGTCGGCGCGCACCGCATCGGCATCGATAACGGCGGGGGTAGCGCCGGTCGAATTCCGCAAAGCTTCGAAGTGGTGCCACTGGGCCTCCAACCCGATTTCTTCGACAGACATGTCCGGGTCAAGTTTGAAGTAGCTGAGGATTGCCGCCAACGGATCCCGGATCAGAAAGGCGTTGACCAGACGGTCGCTGAACGCTGTGTCCGCCAATAAGTGCGGCATGACGTAGTAACTCATATCCTTGATGAACACCGGACTGTTTTCAGCGCGGCGCAAAAGCATGTTACGGACATCGCGAAAGGCGGTTGGGTGGTCGGGTTGAACTTCAAAATGCGGCATGGAGCGGACCTGCCTGTGAACGTAATAGTCGTACATGAAAGGCTCGTGCGCACAGTCAAGATCACCGCGTTCGCGCATGATCCGCTCAATTGCGGTGGACATGGAACGGGGGTGGGACCAAAGCGCGTAGATCGGATACATGGCGGGGCCTTAGATAGTTTTGAGTTTTATTTTCCTCAAGTGGAACTTTAAACTGCTGCGGTATCGGTATTATCGACCAGCTGTTTCTACATCAACTTGTCGCGCCGGTCTAAGCATCTGGTGCCACTGCTTTTCACGATTCACTGGCGATTCCAATAAATCGTGAAAAGCTCCAGAGTGCTGTCGGCAACACCTTCTTTTCAATCCTTTTTCCCGCGAACTCAACTCTAGCTATTTTGCAAAATTCAGCTACAGTCTGCGCAAATTCCACGTACGCCCACACAATGAGGCGGCGGGAAGAGGCAAGGTAGTGGTAAAGAGGCAGGCGATTTAACATGACCGATATGGTGTTTGGAACCGTGGCCGCGAAGCCCGGTGAGCCAGTGTTGCCGAAATGGTGGCGCACGGTGGACCGCTGGGCGCTGTCGGGCATTCTGATGCTGTTTCTGGTGGGAATTCTGCTGGGTCTGGCGGCGTCGGTGCCGCTGGCGGAGCGCAATGGGCTGCCGCAATTTTACTATGTTTACAAGCAGTTGTTTTTTGGCGGTGTAGCACTAGTGGCGATGATCCTGACCTCGATGATGTCAACCAAGCTGGTGCGGCGGCTGGGCGTGTTCGGGTTTGTTTGTTGTTTGATAGCGCTGATGCTGCTGCCAGTGTTCGGGACGGACTTTGGCAAAGGGGCGACGCGGTGGTTTTCGCTAGGTTTTGCTTCTGTTCAGCCGTCGGAATTTCTAAAGCCCGGGTTCATCGTGTTTTCGGCCTGGCTGATGGCAGCGAGTTATCAGGTGGGCGGACCGCCGGGCAAGCGGATGTCGTTTATGGTGACGATCGGGATCGCCTTTCTGTTGGCAATGCAGCCTGACTTTGGGCAGGCCTGCCTGATTATCGCCAGTTGGGGGATCATGTATTTTGTCGCCGGGGCGCCATTAACGCTGCTGTTGAGCATGGCAGGCGGCGTGGTTACAGCCGGCTTTGTTGCCTACAATAATTCAGAGCATTTTGCGCGGCGGATTGATGGGTTTCTGAATCCCGAAATCGACCCGAGAACCCAATTGGGATACGCCACCAACGCAATTCAGGAAGGCGGCTTTTTTGGTGTCGGAGTCGGTGAAGGCACGGTGAAATGGTCTTTGCCGGATGCCCACACCGATTTCATCATCGCGGTGGCGGCTGAGGAGTACGGGCTGGTCCTGGTGCTGTTTGTGATCGGGTTGTTCGCGATCGTGACCGTGCGCTCCTTTTTGCGGCTGATGCAGGAGCGTGACCCGTTCATCCGTCTGGCAGGGACCGGGCTGGCGGCGCTGTTCGGGATGCAGGCACTTATCAACATGGGGGTGGCGGTTCGGCTGCTTCCCGCCAAGGGAATGACCCTTCCTTTCGTCAGTTACGGCGGTTCTTCGCTGGTTGCGGCGGGAATTGGGCTTGGCATGCTTCTGGCCTTTACAAGAACCCGTCCACAGGGGGATATGAACGATGTTTTCGGGCGTTCGCGCCCACCCCCCAGGATCATACGGAATGAATGACGCACCGCTTTTGATTATCGCAGCAGGAGGCACCGGAGGGCATATGTTTCCGGCCCAGGCGCTGGCAGAGGAAATGCTGGGGCGGGGTTGGCGGGTGAAATTGAGCACCGATCCTCGCGGGGCGCGGTACGCGGGTGGATTTCCGGATGCGGTGGTGGTTGATGTTGTCAATTCGGGTACCTTTGCGCGTGGTGGGCTGACGGCCAAAATAGGTGTGCCGCTGCGGATATTGCGCGGTTCGCTGGCGGCTTGGTGGCATATGCGCAAAGACCCTCCTGCTGTGGTCGCCGGATTTGGTGGTTACCCTGCCTTACCCGC
>JAAEUB010000128.1 GCA_024227755.1 Paracoccaceae bacterium
AAGGTCTGACGTTTTCAGGCTGGGCAGGTTGCCAACCGTGTGATCCGCGCCTTGTGCGGTCAGCATCATTGAGACCCCGGTGCCTTCGATCACCCGCGGGTCATAGGCGCTGATTGCCTGCTTCTTGATCACTGGCACGCGTTTCATGCCAAGATGCGCGCCAACCCTCGCCGCACCCTGAGCGTAAAGGCGGCCATTGTCATTGCCCGCATGCAGGTCCTCCATGACCCGAACCATGAAATCGGTGTCGCCGAATTCGCCCTTACCGGCGTCCATCAAAATGCCGATGGTGACGCCAAGCTCGATCGTATCGACGCCAAGGTCGTTGGCGATCTGGTTCACCCTCGCCACCTGATCAGGATGTGTCAGCCCGCAATTTGTGCCCATCAGCCCAATGTTTTCATATTCCAGCGGCGAGACAAGTTCCTTGCCATCCTCGTCAACAAAGACGTTTGAACATTTGATCTTACAGCCACGCATACAGGCATGTGAAATCTCACCACCACGCGACGCATTAAGCTCACGGATATAGTTTCCACCCAGCTTGAACGGCCCCTCATCGGGTCCCGAGGCCCGCCCCGAGGTGAAATTGCGCACCGGTAAACCGCCAAGCTGATTGGTCAGGTCGCCGACCATCGCCGTGCCGGTGGTGCTGAACGCCTCAACGCCTGCACTTTCGCCCAGGTATTTGCTGTATTGGGTCACGCATTCCATGAACTTTTTGAGGTCGTGCAGGGGGGGCATCCGGTCCTTGTCGATAACAATCGCCTTGACCTTTTTGGTGCCCATCAAGGCACCAACCCCACCGCGCGCAGCCAGTCGCGCGGGGCGGTTTTCGGTGTCTGTAAAACTGATACCGGACATCAGACCGCAATACTCCCCGACTGGCCCGATAAGCGCCAGGGCGCATTTCTTGCCGTAATCCTTCAGCAACAATTCGGCGCAGTCGAAGTTACCCAAGCCAAGATAGGGCGTGGCGTCGTCAAAGCTGATAGCGCCGTCTTTGGTGATACGAATGACGACCCAATCGGGTGAATTGCCGGTAAGGGTGATCTGGGCGATCTGCAACTGCCCCATTGCGGTGGCGAATATGCCGCCGGAATTTGCCTCTTTGATACCGCCGGTCAGGGGGCTTTTACAGCCGACACTGATGCGATTGGCGTTAGAAAAATTGGTACCGGCAAACGGCCCCGCCGAGAAGATCAACGGGTTATCCGGACCCAGTGGATCAACTTTGGCCACGCCGCCCTCAAGCAAGGTTTTTGCAATCAGATAACGCCCGGATATGGCAGTTTCAGCGCCCTCAATCTCGTCGCCGGAGATGGACTGGCTGCCAAGGTCGATGGTGATGGTTTTACGCATAGCGGCCTCCATGCGGATTGGGGTGTTGGCTTTAATTTTTGCCACTCTAACAGTTATCCGGCGAAGGCCAATGCTAACGCGTTACCCGTCTTCATTATAATCCTCAAGCGGCGGGCAGGTGCAGACCAGATTACGGTCACCATAAACATTGTCGATGCGATTGACCGGCGGCCAGTATTTATCAACCCTGAAAGCACCGGGCGGGAAACAGCCCTGTTTGCGCGTATATGGCCGGTCCCAGTCACTGACCAGATCCTCGACCGTATGCGGCGCGTTTTTCAGTGGATTGTTGTCGCGGTCGATGCGCCCCTCCTCGATGTCGCGGATTTCCTCACGGATCGACAGCATGGCGTCGCAAAAGCGGTCAAGCTCGGCCCTTGTTTCACTTTCTGTTGGTTCAATCATCAGGGTGCCCGCCACCGGCCAGCTCATGGTTGGGGCGTGAAAACCGCTATCCATCAGACGTTTGGCGATGTCCTCGACCGTGACCCCGGCGCTGATCGCATAAGGGCGGGTATCAAGAATGCACTCATGCGCCACGCGCCCACCCGGTCCGGTAAAAAGCACTTCATAGGCGCCCTTCAGGCGGGTGGCGATGTAATTGGCATTAAGGATGGCAACACGGGTGGCCTGCGTCAACCCGGCCCCGCCCATCATCAGAATGTAGGCCCATGAAATAGGCAGGACCGAGGCCGAGCCGAAAGGCGCTGCCGAAACTGCACCGGTCCCCCCGGTTAAAGCGTTGCCGGGCAGATGCGGGATCAGATGTGCACCAACACCAATGGGTCCGACGCCGGGTCCGCCGCCACCATGAGGGATCGAAAAGGTCTTGTGCAGGTTCAAGTGGCTGACATCACCGCCAATTTCGCCCAGCTTCACCAGCCCGACCATGGCATTCATGTTGGCCCCGTCGATATAAACCTGGCCGCCGTGATCATGGGTAATCTGGCAAACCTCACGCACAGTTTCCTCGAACACACCGTGGGTAGAAGGATAGGTGATCATACAGGCGGCCAGTTGGTCGCCTGCGGCGGCCGCTTTCTCGCGGAAATCCTCAAGGTCAATATCACCGTTTTCGGCCGACTTCACCACCACCACTTTCATGCCGACCATGGTGGCCGAGGCTGGGTTGGTGCCATGCGCGGAAACCGGGATCAGGCAGATATTGCGCTCTTCCTCGCCATTTGCCTTGTGATAGCCCGCAATCGCCAGAAGCCCGGCATATTCGCCCTGCGCACCGGAATTGGGCTGCATCGACACTGCCGCATAGCCGGTGATCTGGCACAACTTATCCTCAAGATCTGCGATCAGGAATTGATAGCCCTCGGTCTGGTCATCAGGTGCCATCGGATGGATCATTGAAAAATCACGCCAGCTGACCGGGATCATCTCGGCGGCAGCATTCAGTTTCATTGTGCAAGAACCCAACGGGATCATTGCCCGATCCAGCGCCAGATCGCGATCCGACAGTCGACGCATATAGCGCATCATTTCGGTTTCGGCCCGGTTCATGTGGAAAACCGGATGGGTCAGATACTCGCTTTGGCGCAGCATATCTTCCGGGAACCGATATTCGGGGGTGAAATCAGTGTCGTGCTGGTCGATGCCAAAGGCGCGCCAGACCCCCTCAACGGCCGAGGTGCGGGTGGCTTCGTCCAGGGTTATGCCGATATGGGCTTCGCCGATGGGGCGCAGGTTGATACCCTCGGTCACGGCGGCGCGCAGCACGGTTTTTTGCAAGCGCCCAACCTCGACCGTGATGGTGTCGAAAAAGGCGTGTGGCGAGACCTCAAATCCTGCCGCCTCCAACACCTTGGCAAGGCGCACGGTCTTGCGGTGAATTCTCTGAGCAATGGCTTTCAGACCTTCAGGTCCGTGGAACACTCCGTAAAAACTGGCCATGACCGCCAAAAGTGCCTGCGCCGTGCAGACATTCGAAGTGGCCTTTTCACGTCTGATATGTTGCTCGCGCGCTTGCAGGGACAACCGGTATGCCGGGTGGCCGTGGCTGTCGATTGATACTCCGACAATGCGTCCAGGCATGGCGCGTTTGTGTTTGTCTCTGGTGGCCATATAGGCCGCGTGTGGCCCGCCAAAACCCATCGGCACACCAAACCTTTGAACCGAGCCAACAGCAATATCCGCCCCCATCTCGCCGGGTTCTTTGAGGATGGTCAGCGCCAGCGGATCAGCGCAAATGATGCCAATGGCTTTATGCGCGTGCAATCCTTCCATGCAGTCTGTGAAATCGCGCACCACGCCTTCGGTGCCCGGATACTGGAAAATTGCGCCGAAAACCGTATCAGGCTGGTGATCTGTCGCCGGCTCGCCAACGACAATTTCAATGCCCAAGGGCGCGGCGCGGGTGCGCATCACCGCGATATTTTGGGCGTGGCAATGTTTGTCAACGAAGAACCGGTTCGATTTTGATTTTGAGATGCGCTGCGCCATGGTCATCGCTTCGGCGCAGGCGGTGGCTTCATCCAGCAATGACGCGTTGGCCACTTCCAAACCTGTGAGGTCGGAGATCATCGTCTGGAAGTTCAAAAGCGCCTCAAGACGCCCCTGGCTGATCTCGGGCTGGTAGGGGGTATAGGCGGTGTACCAGGCGGGATTTTCCAGGATGTTACGCTGGATAACAGGCGGAGTTACCGTGCCGTGATAACCCTGCCCAAGCAGTGACCGCAGCACCTTGTTTTTCGCCGCCGTCACCCGCATCTTGTGCAGCATTTCACGCTCGGATCGTGGCCGTCCCCATTCCAATGGCTCTGCCTGACGAATATCTGCCGGTACAGTTTCGTCTATCAACTGCGCAAGGTCGGCCACTCCCACAGTTTCAAGCATTCCGTCCATTTCCGATGGCGAAGGGCCGATATGGCGGCGATTGGCAAAGTCATAGGGCAAGTAGCCTGTGGGGGTGAAAGGCATGATATTCTCCGGTATCGGTTTGGCTGAGGGACCAAGATTTGTGAAAATTCTTGGTCCCGGCGGCAATTGGCGCTAGCCGATAAAGGCCTTGTAGCCAGCCTCGTCCATATATTCTTCCATCGGGGCAAGGTCTGCGGGCTTTAGGCGAAAGAACCAGCCATCGCCCTCGGCGTCCTCATTGATCTTGCCGGGCTCGTCGACAATGGCGCTGTTCACCTCCACCACTTCACCGTCCAGAGGTGCCAGAATGTCCGACGCCGCCTTGACGCTTTCAATCACCACAACCTCGTCGTCCTTGGTCATCTCGTCGCCCTCTTCGGGCAGTTCGATAAAAACGATGTCGCCTAACTCGTTGGCGGCATGATTGGTGATGCCGACAACCACGGTGCCATCATCTTCGGTGCGGATCCATTCGTGTTCTTCGGTGTATTTCATGGGTTTTTCCTTTTGGTTCAGCGTTTGTATGTCGATGGTCGAAACGGCATGTCTGCCACGCGCACAGGCAGGCGTTTTCCGCGCACCTCGCCGTAAATCTGAGTGCCCGTGGCGGCGTATTCAATTGCGACATAGCCCATGGAAACCGGTGCCTCCAATGTGGGGCCATATGCGCCCGAGGTGACGTGGCCGATTGCCTCGCCGTTCTCAGGTGTCGCATAAAGATCAGTGCCCGCGCGCATCGGTGCGCGGGTGCCGGGCAAAAGCCCGACCCGGCGGCGTGCCGTTCCGGTTTCGAATTCCTCGAGTATCCTTGCCGCACCTGGAAAACCACCCTCGCGCGCGCCCCCGTTGCGGCGCACCTTCTGCACCGCCCATTCAAGGGCTGCCTCGACGGGGCTGGTGGTGGTGTCGATGTCATTGCCATAAAGGCAAAGCCCGGCCTCAAGGCGCAGGGAATCGCGGGCGCCCAGGCCGATCAGTTCCACCGTATCATCTGCCAGCAACGTGTCAGCCAATGCGCGGGCCTGGCTGTCGCCAACCGAAATCTCGTACCCGTCTTCACCGGTATAGCCCGAGCGCGAAATCCACAGTGGCCCAAAAGCGCTGTCCAGTACTGCCACATCCATGAACTTCATCGTAGCGGCTTCGGGGGCAATGACCGCCAGTGCCGCCTCGGCCTGTGGTCCCTGCAGGGCCAGCAATGCGCGGTCGGTTATTTCTTCAACCTCACAATCCGGCAGGCCCGCGCGCATAAGGGCAATGTCGGCATCTTTACAGGCGGCGTTGACCACCACAAACAGATGGTCCCCCCGGTTCGCTACCATCAGGTCATCCAAAATGCCGCCATCCTCGCCGGTGAAAAAGGCGTATCGTTGACGCCCTTCGCCCAGCCCGGCCAAAGCTTGCGGCACCAGCCGTTCCAAAGCCAGCGCCGGGGCCTCACCACGCAAGATGACCTGACCCATATGGCTGACATCGAAAAGCCCGGCCGCCACGCGCGTATGCACATGCTCTTTCATCACCCCGGGCTTGTATTGTACCGGCATCGCATAGCCGGCAAACGGCACCATCTTGGCACCGTGCTCAACATGCAGATCAAATAATCCGGTGCGTTTCAGATCGCTCATGCATCCCCCAATATCCGCCGGTTCAGATATCCGCCCGGCATCAGACACGCGGCATTGGCCACGCAAGATGCCCCCTCTGTCCATTCGCCTGAGATCGTTATCCCTTCGGCGGACGCGTTTCGCGCCACTCTCCAGAGCGTAATACCCGCAACGGTCCATTTGCCTGAGAGTTTACCGGGGCGGTTGCTCCTTCGGCACCGGGTTGCAATAAGTACCCGGATTCTCCCGTTACGATGGGCGCGACGTTAGCGCGCAGCGGGGGCGGTGGCAAGCGAAGTATTCCACCGTATGCAATGAAAGGCCGCGCGATGAGGGATCCGTTTTTCTTTGGCTATGGTTCGCTGGTGAACAAGCGCACTCATGACTACCTCGATGCCCATAAAGCCGAGGTCAAAGGCTGGCGCCGGGCATGGCGACGCTCGCCCCTCAGGGCGGTGTCTTACCTGACTGCGGTACCTGCCCCGGATGACACTGCCCTTGGACTAATTGCCGGGGTGCCGGGTGGGGACTGGGCCGCACTTGACCAACGCGAACGGGCCTATCAGCGCCACGATGCCACGTCGGATATCAGCCACGCGGCCGGGCGCAAGCTTGACGTGGCAATCTATGCCATCGCTGACGGCCACCACCACCCGCCAACGGATGATAACCCGCTGCTGCTGAGCTATATTGACGTGGTGGTACAGGGATACCTGTCCGAGTTCGGCCATGAGGGCGTCCAGCATTTCTTTGAAACCACAGAAGGCTGGCACGCCCCGGTTCTGAACGACCGCGCAGCCCCGGTCTATTCGCGCCATCAGGTGCTGAGCGCGGAAGAAAAGGCGCTGGTCGATGAAGGGATATCGCGCCTGAGCGCGCGAGTTATCGCCCTCTGACCTGCCTTCTTCTGGCCAAAATATCCCGCGGGGGAGTGTGAGGGGGCTGGCCCCCTCGCCCCTGTCGCCCTGCGCTGCAAGCGTGGGGCGAGGCGCTTTAACTATCCTTTAGCGCGGATTACCTGCAACAGCGGCATCAGGCGTGACATATCCGGTCCGTGATCCATGCCGGTCAGTGCTTTGCGAAGCGGCATGAATAATCCGCGCCCCTTGCGCCCGGTGGCTTCCTTCACCGCCTGGGTCCAGCCCCCCCAGCTTTCGTCGCTGAATGGCGCGTCTGGCAGCAATGCGATTGCTTTCGCCACAAACTCTGTATCTTCGTCGTCAATCACCGGCTCGGCACCGTCGCGGCACAGCCCCCACCAGCTCTCAAGGTCTGCCATCACGGTGATGTTTTCGCGGGTCACATTCCAGAAAGATTCTGCCATATCCGCAGGTACACCAAGGGTAGCAATATCTTCAGCCACCGCTGCATATTCCAGCCCGGCCAAATGATGCGCAGTCAGCGGGAAAAGGTCGTTGACGTCGAACTTGGTCGGTGCCGAGCCAAAGGATGAAAGCTCAAAGCCTTCAGCAATTTCTGCCAGAGACGCCGCAAGCTCCACCGGTTTCGAGGATCCCAGCCGCGCCAGCTGGCTCAAAAGCGCCAATGGGGCTACGCCTTGCGCACGCAGGTCACGCAAAGCCAGGGTGCCAAGGCGTTTCGATAACGCCTCGCCGCCAGGTCCGGTCAGCAGCGAATGATGGGCAAAATCCGGCACCTTGCCGCCAAGTGCTTCGATGATCTGGATTTGCACGGCGGTATTGGTGACGTGGTCCGAGCCGCGCACCACATGACTGACGCCGTAATCCACGTCATCACAGACCGAGGCCAAAGTATAAAGAAACTGCCCGTCGCCACGGATAAGCACCGGATCAGAAACACTGGCCGCATCTATCGACAAATCGCCCAGAATACCGTCTTTCCAGTTGATCCGCTGACGCTCCAACTTGAAACGCCAATGTCCTGCGCCACGCTCACTGCGCAGCTTGTCTTTCTCAGCCTGTGACAGCTCCAAGGCTGCGCGATCATAAACCGGCGGCTGGCCCATATTCAGTTGTTTTTTGCGTTTCAGATCCAGCTCAACCGGGGTCTCAAAACACTCGTATAAACGCCCGGCATCGCGCAATCTCTGTGCCGCGACCTCATAGGCGTCCAGCCGGTCAGACTGACGCTCGACCCGGTCCCAATTCAGGCCCAGCCATGTCAGGTCTTGCTTGATTGCCTCGGCATATTCAG
>JAAEUB010000129.1 GCA_024227755.1 Paracoccaceae bacterium
AGGGTGCTGCGAAAACCGGCGGCGCGCAGGCCCGCAGGCGCCAGTGGTTTTTGCCGGGCCAGACAAGCAATGCTCTGCACCAAAACAGCAGGCGATGGTTGCTGATGCGCGAACCCGAGCGCCTCTATCAGTTCAGACCTTGCATCATAGGCTGCGCGACTTTGGAAATAGGGAACAAGGGTCGACAGATCAGGTGAAAATGCCACGATTTCCAACATACCGGGGGTGGCAATCGCCAGTTCACGCAAAATCAAAGCAACCGGATTGTCTGGCTCCAGTTTCGCAGCAGAGCGCGAGGACGGATCAACCACGCATGCCACGGGAAAGCCCAAACTCAGAAAGGCGGTAAGCACAGCTTTCAGGTGTTCCGGCGAACTGGCGGACGTTACGCCGGTGATGATGGTGATATTGGCACGCGGTTTGCGGGTCGGGGCGGCCATGCCGGGCAGCGGCAGGCTGGTCAGCAAACCAGCACTTGCCGCCGTTAGACCAAGAAATGTTCTACGGCGCATGCTGAGACCCTTGGTGCGGGGTTGCAGCAGCCATTCTGTGCGCTTTCGTCCATTTCATCAGTCGCCCGGTCCCGGCCCTGAGCAATGCGCGGATTACCGAAAAGTAAAGCAGTTGACGATAAAAGAACCTCTGCACCGGAAACAAGAGTACCAAGGCGGGATTTTCGCGGTGGTCAAATGCCATGGCTGTCATCGCCGTCACAACATCCATCAAGGGTAACATGATATACGCGATCAGCATAAAGCGTGACATATCCGATGACACCAGAGCACCACCGGCCCAGTAGGATTGGCCCATCTCAAACAACAGTTTGAGGAAGAAAAAGTCAGCTAGTGGTGCCAGAATGGGGAAAAGGTAGCCAAAAATCAGAAGATCTGGAATGGCGATCAGGCCCAGCGCGCGACCCTCGAGGATCACGCCGCGGTGTTTCCACCCGGCCTGCATCATACCTAAAGACCAGCGCAGTCGTTGCGCCAGTAATTGCCTGATACGCGGCGGGGCCAAGGTGTGGGCAATGGCGTTTTCCTCGTAAGCGATGCGAAATCCCTTACGCAGGACCGAGATGGTCAGATCGGCGTCTTCTGTCAGGGTATCACCGGAATACCCCCCGGCGGCATTGATTGCCCCAACCCGCCAGGCACCGATCGCACCGGGAACCACAAGCATAGCGTTAAGGTATTCCGCCGCCCGCCGGTCAATATTCTGAGCAGTGATATATTCCAGTGCCTGCAATCTGGTGATCAGGTTCGTGCGGTTCGAGACGACAACCTTACCGGCAACCGCACCAACGAAAGGATCCTGGAAATGGGCGACAAGCCTGGTCACCGCATTTTCGTCAATCCTTGTGTCGGCATCAATGCAGATGACAATCTCGGTATCCACCGCACGAAGGGCTGTATTGAGCGCACTCCATTTGCCCCGATTCAGTTGCGCAACAATTTTGACCCTTGGATTACGGCTGAACTGACCGAGCATCTTGGGAAAAGTTTCATCGCTTGAGCCATCGTCGACGACAACAATCCTGAGGTCGGGGTAATTCAGCGCCAGAACGCTTTTGATATTCGAAATTATCGCCTCTTCCTCGTTATAGGCGGGAATGACGACGGTGACGGGGGGTTTATAGCGACCCGAAAGCCCCCGGTGCCGCCTACGTAAGATGGCAAATACTAAGACAAAGATCGCGCGGGTTGCGCCGATGATGATGGCGGCAAAGAATATCGTGCTCATGACCGTACCGACAGATCTGGCGGCACCGAAAGTGGCGCCATAAAAGTACCCTGATGAGCCTTCCACAAGTGGCATGGCTTCCAGTCTGCTCATCCCCAAGAGCGCGGATAATGTCGTGAATTCATAGCCTTGTGCGCGCAGGGTCGAGATGATCATCGGCACTGCCCTGACCGTTTCGCGGCGATCATTGCCTGCATCGTGCAGCGAAATAATATTCGCGCCGCCCTGATCCAGCCCGTCAACAATTTGCGTCACGATTTCCTCGGCAGTGATGTCTTCCCAGTCACGCGGAGTAACGTCACTTCCGACATAAACGTGTCCGGCCGCCTGGGCCTGCCGCAAAGGTCCGGATTGTGAAATGTTCAACGGGCCGTCACTGCGCTGATAAGGCTCGCGAAACAAAACCGTTCCCCGACCGACGACGCCGGCCAAAAGCTTCTGAAACAGGCTGATTTCAAGCATGGCGCGGGTTTCAGTAATCTCATCCATATGCGGGTGCCAGAAGGAATGCGCCCCGATCTCATGCCCCTCGTCCACCATCCGACGCACGACATCTTTCTGATTGATCACATTCTGACCGACCGCGAAAAAGGTGGCTGGCGTTTCGGTTTGCATGAGCAGGTCAAGGATCTTGTCAGTGTAATCCGGATGGGGACCATCATCAAAAGTCAGCACAACCTGATTGGGGCTACCGCGCCCATAGCGTTCGATAGTGACCGGGTGGGGAAGTTCATTGTAGGTTTGGCCGATGATTTTTAAGGACTGATCATCGAAAGTTATGCTGCGCAACCCAAGGTTTTCGCGCGCTGCGATCCTGATAAATGGGCCTTCGCCTACATAGTGGGCATAGTTCAGCACCGGCACTTGCGAAAACACCTGACGCAGCTCAGGCCGGGCAGTTGCGGTGCCTGCCAGCAGCGGCCAAACAGCGGGGTCTTCCCCACCTAATGGCCACAAACCTACATTGACCACGCCCAGTTCATCAAGGGTTGTCAGTTGGTTGTGAACCGAAGCTGCGTCCAGCATCCAAAGCTGGTGGCGCGCACCTGTATCATCGACAAACGTAGAATAGCTGTTAAGCGCATCTTGCGAAAAACCGATGCGCCCATTGGCGGCGGCTACGCGCGCAACCGCCTCGGAATATGCGATCGTTTGCGGAACCGCCTGCCCCGATATCCAGTCCATTGAATGTGATCCCAAGGCGACAACCAGACGATCGCGACCAAAGTGTTCGATGGCAATGCGGGTGGTCTCGGCGAACCAGTCATCAGGTGCCAAAGGTGCTGCAGGAGAGCCGAGCCACGGTTCTTCGAACATTTTCAGCACGTATGTATCAACTGCATCTTTCAGATGGGGTGAATCCCACGCTTCATCGGCCGCACCCAATACGACGCAGGTCTCGGTCTTTAGGGCGGACAACGTGCTGTTCAGGGTCTTCAGGAAAGACCCGACGACCGCTGATTGCGCCTTGGGAAACCGGCCAAAATCAATACAGACACCCTGTGCAGAGGCCGCCCCGGCGGCCAGGGTGATTGCCTTGACCAAAGATGCCTGCATGTCGGTCTGTGCGAGGTTTGAATAGAACTGATCCTTATCAATACCATTGGCTATCCGGACAATGGGAAACAGTTCCACATTCCCGCCGCGGCGCTTTAGAAAATCGCCTATTTCCTCCATCGCCTCAAGATCGATGCTTTGCACTTCCAAATTCAGTTTTGCATCAGCAATAAGAAACCAATCTGGCATCAGCACGTCGATGGTATCGCATTCGTTCTGAAGCGACAGATGCGCCCATTCGACTGCACGGGGCAGAAAAGTGAAAACACGACGGGGGTCATTTGGCGCCGCAAATACCGCAAGAAGCGGGGCATCGGGCTCAATGCAGGAAAGCACCGCACTTTGTGCTACCGGTACATTCAGATCAAGGACCGGATCACCGCCTGATGCCATGGCAAGTTCGGGTGGCAATATCGTTTGCGACACATCGGGATAGTTCTTGTCCATGAAACTTTGGTGGATGTTTCTGGCGTTGTTTGCCTGATAGGAAAATATTCCATCGGAGAAAAAGGCCAAAAGCCAGGTAACGGCAAAGATCATGAAGGCAAGCGCATAGCGACGGGTCCGCGACCGCCTTTTCTTCGACGGGTCGGAAAAAACCCTGGCAGATGCATTGTGATCATCAGGGTCAAATTCAAAACTGTAGCTACCTACCGCCATTTTGATCTCGCCCAAAATCCACGTTCTGACATTTCAAGCCACCGCCTGAAGCCGCAAGTTGTGCCCACGCTGGATTTCTGACCTGCGCAGGCTTGCAAAAAGCCACAATTGATCGGGACACCGAAATTCAAACCACTCACCAATTCCATAAACCCGTTTCCGGTTGGAACGCGAACGCCCCATCTGATATGGCCCCTTACCCTAAAAGTAATATTACCGCTATTGGGTGCAAGATGCTCAAAAAAAATGTCAATAATTGGGAGGTGAGGTGCTGATGTGGGGCTATTGTTTCCAAAGTGGATACAATCACCCGATTCTTCGGAAAATCGCCGAAAATGGGAAACAGTAATTGATTACTGGTACTGGGTTTCCATTCAATAGGGCCTCCTTCGAGACAGAATCAAACGGCTGGAGGGGGTATCTCCCCACCCAGCCGCAATGCCTAAATACTCTGCGAAACAGTTACTTAAGGTTAAAACATTCTGCAACCACTGGCTGTAAGCTCTCCGACTTCGACCGGGTAATCACGACCGGGATTCATGATGACAGATGTCATCCCTGTAATGCGGTGCATGCATGTCGCTGATGCAGATTGCCCGGCCTTTCGCCCGCCAACATAAATATCAACCCATGGGCGTCCATTTCGGCCAGTATGGCATGGCCCGTTTTGAGGCTTGGGACCATCGCCACAAACATCTTCGACAATGGCATATTTCCTAAGCCGCTCGATATAAAAGCGGGTACCGGCCTTGAAGTCCAGGGTTTGCCGTCTGCCATTGATGGAATGACCAACTGCAAGCGTAATCGGGTCACGGTATGTCCCGGTCCCCCCGGCGCGCCGGTGGATCACCGGTTTTGAGATCGCGGCAGAACCGGGCGGGGTATTGTCCCAATAGCTGTATCCAGTTAAAAACACTGTCATCTGAGTATTTGTCGATCTGCTGGCGGCAAGCGTGACCCCACTTTGTGGTTCCGTAAGCAATGCGGGATTGGGTCGGAAGACCTCGGCCGTTATGGCTTGGCTGGAAATGGCTCCGACAGCCACACCGGCAATGACACAAACACCTAGTATTTTTTTCAACATCTTGCTTCTCCAGCTTGCGATTTCGATCCTGGAAATGGTCACTGGAAAAGAGGTCTGAAATGCGTCCGGCGTCGGGCACAGGCCGGTCATTTCCATCAGACTTGACGAAAACAGAAGACAGTTTTTAGGCGATTTAGAGCGGTTCGCATTCCAGATGGGTCACAACGAGAACCCAAACTGCCCGCTACATTTTGAGGTCCGAGGGCTTGGCCTCTGAGCATGATTGAAAAGCAGGAAAACCGCATTTGAAGCAGCGCATTTGTTGCCGAAACGTTGGGCACGAAACAAACCCGCACCCTCAATTGCCCGCTAGACAGGGTTACAGGTCATTCGTTTGTAGTTGGTTTTTTGGCAGGGGCACCAGGGCTTGAACCCGGGACCTACGGTTTTGGAGACCGACGGTCCTAAACCTGCTCAGATATTTCTCAATGTGTAGTCATTGGCTTTTAAAGGATAAACCTATATTCAAGAAACAGGGTCAATCTACACCTATGAACTGAAACGCACAAAAAAACGCACAAAAAATGAAAACTCGCCTGAACGAAGCCAAGGCTACCAAACTCATGCCCAAGAAGGCTTCCTATGAGGTGCGCGACGAAGTCGTGCGCGGCCTTATCCTTCGAGTCGGTAAGAAGGGGGTGAAGGTGTGGGAGGTTGTTGTTTCCGTCGGAGGCCGGCGACGGCGCGAGAGGCTTGGTGTCTTTCCGGCTCTGTCCGTCAAAGAGGCCAGGATGAAGGCAGAGGAAGCCAAAGCGACAGCATTGAACCCGGTTGCAGCGATGGCAGCTCGAACCGTCGCGGATGTATTCGAGGCGTACAAAGCTCAGCGCCAAAATCGCATGAGGACCTGGAACGACGTGCAGTCAGTTTGGGATTGTTGGGCTCGCGACCGGATCGGCCACATTCGTACAACTGACCTGACCCTGCATCACGGCCTCGATTTACGAAACCACGTTTCCGAGGAATCCAGCCCATTACGCGCTGGCGCTGTCATTCGCTATCTGCGCCCTATGATGGCGTGGGCCGAGGAGGAACGCTTGGTTGCCGAAAACCCGTGGTTGCGCCTCAAGGTGGGGGTAACCGCCACATCACGAGACCGTGTGTTGTCCAGCAGCGAATGGCAAAGGCTTTGGAATGCTGGCGGTGCCATGCCCTATCCATTCGGCCCGTTCACTCGCGCGTTGATGCTTTCGGCGCAACGTAGCTCCAACGTGGCCGCGATACGATGGGATGAAATTCATGGCGATGTGTGGACTATCCCCCGAGAGAAGGTGAAGGCCACCCGGCCCGACAAAGCAGCCGCCCACGAGGTTCCTCTATCTGGTGCTTTTGCCGGATTGATCGCAGAACAGCCCCGGTTCGGTGAATATGTGTTCACCACGCGCGGTGACGTGCCGATATATCCCGGATCGAAACTCAAAGCACAGCTGAGCGAGGCGGCAGAGCTTTCCGACTGGCGATTTCATGACGTTCGCAGAACCGGTGCAACACTTATGACCACGGGTAAGGTGACGCGCTTCATCGTTGAGCGCGTTCTGGGTCACTCTGACAACACCGTAACGGCCACCTATGATCGATCAACATATCGGGATGAAAAGCGCGATGCGCTTGAGGTATTGGCTGCGACTGTTGGCGTAGGGGCTATGGCCCAGGTGTATGGGTTGAGGGCAAGCAAGTTGGAGGCAAGCCGAAAATGACCCAGACGCGCGGTCGTAAATCGGCATCGGCGGTCAATTCTGGTTCTGGGTTAGGCAGAGGAGTCCGCATTAGTTTTGATCGGCAAGCTTTGGAGCAGGTTTGGATTGAAAAAGTGCTTCTCCCTCCGTCAGGTCTGGTCGAAGCAATTCTCGAAATAGCAGCAGATCAGGATGCGCGAGAAGCCACTGACTTGAATATCATAGATGCAGGTTCATCACTCCTCGAAGCAATCAAGCAAGTGGAGAAATCCGCCACCAGACTGCAGAAAGACATCCTCTGCCTGCGAAGTGAAAAAGACGGCGAAACCCATCTCTATAAGTGGCTCATTAATTTCAGCGGAACGAAGCAGCAAGGGAAATCGGCAACCTCATATGTGAACTACCCAGATCGCCTTTTGGACGCAATGCTTGCAGAACTCGCGAATGCCATCGGCAGACACTACCGTACAGTCTCGGTAACTGGGCATTGGCATCAGTTCATTTGTCGCCTCAAGAGTGTTTTTGAGCGCTTTGGTGTGGATGTCCAAGCATCAGATGGAACTTTGTTTAACGGTGTATTGGTTGAACTCGATCGGCAGTTTCCGGGGCTCTCATTTCCACCTGAAACTGTGAATACAGGAAGGAGAAAATACATCAGTCGAGCTCTAGGGTCTGGACCTATAAAGGGCCAACGCTGACAATGACCGCTTTCCGAAATAGCCGATATTGGTCAAAAACCGGGCTATGACCGAGTTGCGGACTTTCCGGACCTTAGTTGTAATTGGTCCCACTGGCGCGAACGGCCCAATCCTGCTGTTCGCGCATGGACCAAAAGCTGCAACGCAGCGTCGATGAACCGGACGTTCACCGCTTCCGAAAGATCTATCGTCCGCTGCGGCCGCCAGCGCAAACAATTCAGTCGTTGCAGTTTGCCGGCGCTGCGCCCGCAAACGGGTCGAAGCAGTTTGTCGCGGCAGCTTTAACCGTTGGCTGCTCTTGGCTGGACGGAGCCAGTGTTCGGGCGGGAGCAGGAGGGAGGTTCCTAAAAAAATCGCCGCAACCATGCAGGTCCCCCTCAGTCGCAGATCGGCAAGCTCAGTGGGGGCTGATGCGGCAGTGATTGCCTCCATTGGTCGATGATCGGCCTGAGGGTTGTCTTCGGCCAAAACTTGGGAGCATCGATCTCTTCGAGACAAGAGGCGTTCCAGTAGAGCCCGGCGCGAGACAGGGACGTTGCGGAGGTCGCCGCGTTGGCCACGGCCTCGATGTCGGCGGATTCCGGATAGATGTGGAGCGTCGTCGGGTTCCCCTCGACCAGTTCGAGAATCTCTTGGGTCTCGGAGGGAGACCAGGTCGTGCAGCCGTTGCTGCGGCCGCCGGTATAATTCACCAGCCTGCCGAACGGGACATATCCCGTGTCGTCGGCATGAGGGTTGTCGGGATCTTCGAACCGACATTGCCACTTCACGAACATGGCAGCATGCCCGCCGATTGCCCTTTCTCGGGCGTTGTCCGTCTCGCCGTCCCCGTCAAACAGCAGGAAGGTGCGATAGAACGGTGTTCTCTCGCCCGATTGGCGCACAAAGCCTTTGAACGACGTTCGCGTCTCGGCCGTCACGTAGGCCCCGCCGGCTGTGAGCTTCGACCCTTCGGCGTTGCTGAAGTTCTTGGCGCACCGCCGGCCGTTGGAGAAATCCGCGCTCTCAAGTTTTCGCCCGTTGCCATAGCCAGACGACACCGAGTGAAACGATTCCTGCGACTCGCAGATGACATAAAACCGGGCCGCCGGTTCGCCGCCGAGCGTGGAACTGGGGCGGGTCGCATCCATGGCCAGGTAGCAGGGATTGTGAACCGTGCCCTCGTGCCGTTTTTGTTCATACAGCGCGCGGGCCCGCTCTAGCACCACCGGGGCGATCTGGCCATCGCCCAAGCCGACGTGCTGTTGCAACCAGGCCGGAACCTCCGAACCTTGCGCGACCGCCCGTGTCGTCTGTAGGCCGGACAAGGCGACGGCGAGAATAGCGGCAATAGTGAAATGGAGTAGGTTCAGCCACAAAGCAAAAGCATCCTTCTAGATCATCCTCAATACGCGTGTAGCACAGATCGCCCACGCGTGGGCGACCATGAGCTGAAGGACCGTCAAAAGCAGAAGCTTTTGACCACGGCCTCCAAATTCACCGGGCAGGCATCATAGCCGCGTGAATGCACAGGTTTGGACGAAACAGAGGCTCTGTATTCGGAGCTGACCTGCGGCACTATTGCGGCGGCGGGTATTTCGGATGAAACGGCGACGTCGTTCCCGGCCCTGAGCCGACTTTGACAAGCGATTGGGATGCCGCGGTGCAGCCCATCGAACCGGACATTGGTGCATGGCGCAGCATCCTTGAGACACGAATGACGGCAACGCGGACACTATGTGAATTCGCTGCAGCAGCAGAATTTCCACCACACGAACCAAGTGCGGGCAACCCTTGCACCTTGCTTTGACGGCACGCTTTTAGATTTGGTCCGAATTCTTCACTTTTCGATTGGTATTGGTTCAGGAACTACGCCGAAAGCTCTCATTCGTGTACGTTTTACTTTTTGTCCCTTTCCCAATATGCCAAAACTGAAAGCTCTGCGATGATTATTGGGACAAAAATAAATCCCATAAAGGCTTGCGAGGCCGCGAGCAACCTGAAGTCACCGCTTGGAGAAATATCCCCGTAGCCAAGCGTCGTAAACGTGACAATCGAGAAGTAGAGTCGATCAAAACCAGACAGGAGGAGGGTCATACCATTTTCGTCCGGATTTGGTATTTCCATTTTTCCATAAACGATCGCGTATCCCATGGTGGCGCCGCTTATCGACCAGCCCCGAACGAACCTCCACGGCCGTGGCATAGCCCTTGCTCACATCGTGTTTCATAGTCTCTTTGTCAGGCATGTTCTCCTTGGTGAAAATCCGCTCAGAGTAT
>JAAEUB010000130.1 GCA_024227755.1 Paracoccaceae bacterium
GCCATTGCCTTTGATCGGGCCGAAGTTGTCGTGGACGGAAATGTTGAGCGGGTGATGGCACGGTTATTCGCGGTGCGCGAGCCACTACCCGCCGCAAAGCCAGTTTTGCAGGGTCATGCCGCACACATGACCCGCCCCGTCCGGCCTGGTGATTATGCACAAGCGGTGATGGATTTGGGGGCGACTATCTGTACGCCCAAACGCCCGAAATGTGGCTTATGTCCATGGAGTGGGGCTTGTCTGGCGCGACAAGATGGCATCGAGGCGACCTTACCTTTGCGGCTTAAAAAGTCAGTTAAACCAACCTGTTACGGAATAGTGTTCCTCGCGCGCCGAAGTGATGGTGCGTGGCTGGTCGAGCGACGACCGGACAGGGGGCTCCTGGGTGGTATGCTGGGATGGCCCGGTTCTGAATGGGGTGCAGAGTATGTGGAAACCACTCCGCCAGTTGTCGCAAACTGGTCCGATCCCGGCGTGGAAGTGCGCCACACATTCACCCATTTCCATCTGCGTCTTTCCTTGCGAGTGGCGGTGGTTGGCGACGACGCCCAGCCACAAAAGGGCTTTTTTCTAAACGCTGACGATTTCCGGCCCACAGCCTTGCCCAGCGTAATGCGCAAGGCTTTCCAGGCTGCCTTTCTTGATGGAAGTCAATGATCTTTGTTGAGCGGTAGGTAGTTTGGCCCTAATCTCACGCCGAGAGTAGCCGGAGACCCACATCATGATCCCTTCAACTTCCGTTGCGAAGCTTAGCCATGCTTTGCCATTTTGGTTGTCGATTGCCTTGATACCATTGGTGATACTGGCCGCCAAATATGGTGGATGGGCGCTGCTTTTACCACCTGCCGGGGCATGGTGGCTCTATTCCGGGTTGGATGCCGTTTTGGGGCGGAATACGGAAAATGCTGACCTTGAAACCACTGAGGAACAGCTGTTTTGGTACCGCTTGATCACCATGATTTGGTTACCTGTTCAACTGGTGTTGATTTTTGGGGCTATTTGCTATGCCACTCACGTAAGTCATTTGAATGGCTGGGAAAAATTGGGATTGTTCTTTGGTGTTGGCGTGGTTTCCGGCAGTGTTGGAATTGTTTACAGTCACGAGCTGATGCACCAATCGAACCGTCTGGAGCGATGGTTGGGGGATTTGCTGTTATCAACGGTCCTTTACTCTCATTTTCGCACTGAGCATCTCTTGGTCCATCATCCTTGGGTTGGCACCAGGCGCGATGCGGTTACCGCACATTATAACGAGGGGTTTCACCGCTTTTTCGCGCGCGTTCTGATTGAGGTTCCCACCTCGGCGTGGCAGGCGGAAAAAGCAATGCTGGCGCGCCGGGACCTGTCAGTTTGGGACGCGTCGAACCCTTTTTGGCGCTATGGCGCTTTGCAGTTGATAATGATCCTGCTGGCATTGTTCTTTGGCGGATGGACCGGGCTAGGTTTCTTTGCTTTTCAAGCGCTTGTCGCCATTTGGCAGGTCGAACTCACCAATTATGTCGAGCATTATGGGTTGACCCGAAAGTATCTTGGTGACGGCAAATATGAGCAGGTAGAACCGCACCACAGCTGGAACTCGGACCACATGGCGACCAACTGGCAATTTATAAATCTGCAACGCCATTCAGACCACCATTACAAGCCCGCCCGCCGCTATCCTTTGCTGCAAACATATGATGAAAGTCAGGCACCACTTTTGCCCCACGGTTATCCGTTGATGACGATGGCGGCGATGGTGCCGCCCCTGTGGCGACGGGTGATGAACAAGAGGGTGCGCAAATGGCGCGGTATGTATTACCCCGAAATCACAGACTGGGCTGCTTACAAGGCGGGAAGCTTTCCGCCGCCGGAAATCCGCTGAATTTACAAAAACTCTGGTCTCCGGGGGTTGGGTTTTACAAATTCAGATGCCCAAAATGGGCAGATTTGCAAATTCTACAAAAAAACCCCGCCACATCGGGCGGGGTCAGTGAGTGCCGTGGAGTCAGGCCACAGGCACCGGCGGTAAACCTGCGGATTGCATCAGACCATTTCGGCCCGGATTTGTTGTCGGAGGAGATCTATCGGGACCTTTTTACCGTCACGCTTGAAGCTCCAGTAAGTCCAGCCATTGCAACTGGGCGCACTTTCAAGGGCAGCACCGACCTGATGGATTGACCCGCGTGCGTCACCGGCGATCAGAGTGCCATCGGCGCGAACCTTGGCGGTTTTGCCACGTGGGCTTACCAACATTTCGCCGGGGCGCAGCATGCCGCGTTCAACCAGTTGGCCGAAAGGCACGCGCGGTTCAGCGCGTTTTGACTTGGTGGTTTCCAATGCTTCGCGGTCAAACTTGCGGACACGGCTTATGCGTTTTTGCGCAATCTTGCGATAGGCTTCTTCGCGTTCAATGCCAATGAAATCGCGCCCCAGCATCTTGGCGACTGCGCCGGTGGTGCCGGTGCCAAAGAAAGGGTCCAAAATTACATCGCCGGGATTGGTCGAACCTACCAAAACGCGGTGCAACAGGCTTTCGGGTTTTTGTGTCGGATGGGCTTTGTCGCCGTTGTCGTCCTTAAGACGCTCATGCCCGGTGCAGATCGGCAGCACCCAGTCGCTACGCATCTGGATGCCTTCGTTCAACGCCTTCAATGCCTCGTAGTTGAAAGTGTATTTGGAGCCCTCGGATTTTGAGGCCCAGATCATGGTCTCATGCGCGTTGGTAAAGCGTTTGCCACGGAAGTTCGGCATCGGGTTTGATTTACGCCAGACGACGTCATTGAGGATCCAGTAGCCTTGATTTTGCAGCTCGGCCCCCATGCGGAACACATTATGGTAGGAACCGATGACCCAGATTGCGCCATCGGGTTTAAGCAACCGTTGTGCTGCTTTCAGCCATGCGCGGGTAAACTTGTCATAGGCTTTGAAGCTGTCAAACTGATCCCAGTGGTCGTCAACCGCATCAACCTTGGAGTTATCCGGGCGGTGCAGGTCACCCTTGAGCTGTAGATTATAGGGTGGATCGGCAAAAATCAGGTCAACCGAGCCTTCGGGAAGGCTGTTCATTACCTTGATGCAATCGCCGCCAAGAATTTCGTTCAACGGCAATTTCGCCGCCGCTTTCGCGGGTGTTTTTGTCGTCATCTCTGCCTCTGTCCACAGGACTATTATTGGCGCATCTGGGCGCTCGTTCTTTGGGTCAAAGATGAATCATTGGCGATTCGCCGTCAAATTCTTTTTTGAATCAAAGGGTTAACTTTTCTCTTGATACAAGATGTTGTGGACTGGCTTGAACGAACGCCTATGGTGAGGGGTAAGCCCGAGATCAAGCAAAGCTGCTTTGTGGCTTTTTGATGGATATCCGGCATTTGTTTCCCATCCGTACCCCGGATGCTGTTGCGCCAAATCCACCATCAACCGGTCGCGACATGTTTTTGCCACAATTGAGGCCGCGGAAATCGAAACAGAACGTGCGTCGCCCTTGATAATTGCTTCGGCTGAGATGGAAAGACCGCGCGGGATCATGTTGCCGTCGATCAGCAGGTGATCGGGTGCACAGGTCAGACCAGCGACGGCACGCTCCATCGCCAGGTGGCTGGCGCGAAGGATATTTATCTCGTCAATCTCTTCGACCGAAGCATGGGCGATGGAAACCTCGGCGTTTTCCATGATCTGCGCATACAGCGCCTCGCGACGCCTGACGTTCAGTACTTTCGAATCGTTCAGGCCCTCGGGGATGCGCGCCGGGTCCAGCACCACGGCGGCGGCGGTGACGGGGCCAGCCAAGGGTCCGCGACCAACCTCGTCCACCCCGGCGATACGTGAAAAACCGCGCGAAAAGGCGGTTTGTTCAAAGCTGAAATCAGGGCTGGGTCTGGTCATGGTGCCACAATGCTGATCCAAACAGCGGTGGCAAGAAAAAAGGCGGGAGGGGGTGACCCTCCCGCCAGTTGTGATGCGGCTGTATTTTGGGGATGCAAGCCGCATCACTGCTCGGGACAGGGATTAACGTCTGTGGGCGACGACATAGCCTTTTCTGCTCAGGCATCGTGGACGGTAAACTTTGTGGTTGCGCATGCGACCGTGGTTGGTGCGCGCACGGATCTTTTCGGCGCATTGGTCGGGGAGTGAATGGAAAAAGCGAAAGTTGCGGCGCAGGCAGCGCTCAGAAAAGAGCGTTTTATCACGGCCGTGCCGAAGGTCATATTCTTTCAGGCACGAAGCCGGCAGGCGCTTTGAGCGTGATACGTGCCGGGCTGGGTCACCGCGGCCATTATTGTTTTCGATAATAATGCCAATCAATCCAAGGGCGACGAGTGCGGCGATAAAGTTGTCGGCATTGTTGTTACCTGCCTGAGCAGGTGTGGCGGAAACCGGCGAGAGCACGATGCTGGCGGCCAGCGAAAGCGCAATCAGGGGGCGCATTATTGCGAGGGAAAATGTGCGGGTCATTGCGTGGGTCATGGGGCGTTCCTTTCAAACAGCCAGCGAGGAGATTGCTGGGATGACCCAACCTGGCCGGAACCCTGTCGGCTAAACAATATCGGGCGTTTGATATTGGATAACATTGGGTCTGGGGGGGCATTGATATTGTATAACAACGCGGTTTTGGCCAATGTGATATGGAACTGAGCAGAAAAAACCGCAGGAAAACCAATGTTGAAAATGATCACACGCACACTCGCACTTGCTGCCCTTATCGGTTCGGTGGCTACGATTAGCCAGGCCGCCTGTTATGCCGATTACAAAGCCAAGCGCGACAACCCCTTAAAGCTGCATTATGGTGTCATGGAATTGCCTGATGCGGCCTGTGCCTCTACTCAAGCCGCCGCGGCGCAAATTTCAGCGCGCCTTGGCAGTCAGGGCTGGATACTGTTAAACGTTATCTCAGTGTTTGACGCCAGCGGGCTTGGACAGAGGAGAGACAGTGCCGGAGAATATTACTTACGCTACTGACATGCGCCGCTCAGGCGGTCGCATTGTTCTGTATGGCGTTATAGCAGTCGTGGCGATCTTGCTGGTCGCCGCGGTTTTGCTTTTTATCAACCTGCCCGACGCGAACGCTTTTAATGAACGCGTCGAGCGGATTTTTATGGAAAATGACGGCCTGACCTCAGGAGCCGAGATCAAGTTGCTTGAGATTTTGGCACAATCGGGCACTTCTTTCGCCGATACGCTGACCTCGTACCGCATGGTGATTTTCGTATTGCTGGTATTTTCCTCGGCGCTGCTTATTTCAGCGCTGGTGTTTTTAGTGACCATCATCACCTTAAACCGCCGGATGGGCGAGATTGAGCGCGCGGGCATTCAGATCAGCTCGCTTTTGATCAGCCGCGAAGAGCGAACGGTTTACCTCAATAACATGGAGTTTTCGCTGACCGAGGCCGCGATTGAAACACTAAGCGTGCTGGCCGAAGCGCGAATGGACGAAGACGTGCTGTCAGGTTCGGAAATCGAAGGGATGATTTCGGGTCGTCCGGCCGCCGATTGTGATGAAGCTGCCGGGGCCACGCGCATCAAACGCCTGCGCGATGCGCTGGGCAATCAGATGATGAGCGAGCTTTTGGTGAAAACCATCACACGGCGCGGCTATATGCTGTCGATAGATAAAGACGTGATTCGGATGATCTGACGCTGGCCCCCGCCTGTGGTCGCCCGCCGGGTGGATCCGCGGTCAGCTACAGTTCCAGAAAATACCCGTCTACGCGGCGCCAGAAATGCAGAAGATCGCGTGCATGTGCCGGGTTGTGGCCCATGCTTTCAATCGCATAAACATCTGCCGCCAAAGTCGCCGCCAGTTTATAGGCAAACGGGCCAATACCGTGGCCTGCGTTTTCCTGAATGATGTTATCCTCGGCCATCGAGGCGGCACTTGTCAGAGCGAAAACCACGGACAACGCGGGCACGGATGGCCACTTGATGCACATATCGCGCACCAACGACCGCCGTCTTTTTTCGCTGCCGGACAACAATTCTTCCAGCGCAAAGGCGATCATATCATCGATCGGCGTCTCGCGCATACATCACGCTCCCACAACAACACCCCCCCCGGGCGTACCAAACTGCTTTTAACCTAAACACACGAAACGCCCAATCGAAATGGTTAACGCCCTTTTCAGTAGCGGATCACTGCCCAATTTCCTTGGTAATGGTCGCAGGCCGCAATCCCATTTTACATGCAGAACCAGAACAGCAGCACAAATGAAGCTGCCGAAAGCCGATTGGAAATGGACCATTTCTCCCCAGGAATTTGTTGGAAACCGGGCAAACCACAAAATCAAAAAACTGGACACCGCTTAACATAAATCAAAGCCGATTCCATATCCGGGTCGCTAGACAGGCGCCACAAGGGAAAAACTCTTTGAAGGAGGGGCAAATGCGTGAAGTCATGACAAAGACGATGGCTCGCAACGTCTTTTATGGCGGCACTTTGTTTTTTATCGCGATCTTTTTGGTCTTGTCGGTACAAAGCGTAGGGCACATCGTTAAAAATTCAACCAACACGGCGACACTGACCGAAGAGGTCGAGCTGGGTAAGCGGGTATGGGAAAGGCATTCATGTGTTAACTGCCACACCATACTTGGTGAGGGGGCATACTTTGCACCCGAACTTGGCAATGTAATGTCACGCTGGGACGTGATGGACGACCCAGAGGGCGCGTTCGACGTGCTGAAGGGCTGGATGGAGGCGCAACCGTCGGGTATTGAAGGTCGCCGCCAGATGCCACAATTCAACCTGAGTGATGAAGAGATTAAGGGCCTTGCAGAATTCTTCCTGTGGGTCGGCACAATCGATACGCAGGGCTGGCCGCCCAATGATGCGGGTTAAGCAGGGAGAAGGAGAGAAACAATGAAATATCAATCTCAGAAAGTTGCCTATTGGTACTTCCTCGCTGCTATGGCAGTTTTTGCCGTACAGGTTCTTGGAGGTCTTTGGGCTGGCTGGATTTATGTCAATCCGAACTTCTTTTCGGAACTGGCACCGTTTAACGTCGTTCGTATGATTCACACCAATGCGCTGATCGTCTGGCTGCTGCTGGGCTTTTTCGGTGCTGCTTACTTCCTGATCCCGGAAGAAGCCGAGCGTGAGTTGCAATCGCCGTTTTTGGCCTATGTTCAGCTGGGTATCCTGCTTTTGGGTACGGCTGGTGCGGTGGTTACCTATGCGTTCGATCTGTTCAACGGCAATTGGTTGCTGGGGATGGAAGGGCGCGAGTTCATCGAACAACCGGTCTGGGTCAAGCTGGGCATCGTGGTTGCAGCGCTGATCTTCCTCTACAACATCTCGTTGACGGTGCTGAAGGGACGCAAAACCGCGATCACCAACGTGCTGCTATTGGGCCTTTGGGGGCTGGTACTGCTGTTCCTGTTTGCCTTTTATAACCCGGCCAACCTGGCACTGGACAAAATGTTCTGGTGGTACATCGTTCACTTGTGGGTTGAAGGTACGTGGGAGCTGGTTATGGCATCCATCCTTGCCTTCCTCTTGCTCAAGCTGACCGGTGTTGACCGTGAGATCGTTGAGAAATGGCTGTATATCATCGTCGCAACGGCGTTGTTTTCCGGCATTCTCGGCACTGGCCACCACTACTACTGGATCGGTACCCCCGGTTACTGGCAGTGGGTCGGTTCGATCTTCTCGGCATTGGAAGTGGTTCCGTTCTTCGCGATGATGAGCTTCAGCTTCGTCATGGTTTGGAAAGGCAAGCGCGATCACCCGAACAAAGCTGCACTATTGTGGGCTTTGGGTGCGGCGACAGTGGCATTCTTTGGCGCTGGTGTCTGGGGCTTCCTGCACACATTGCACGGGGTGAACTATTACACCCACGGCACGCAGATCACTGCAGCCCACGGTCACCTGGCGTTCTTCGGGGCCTATGTCTCGGTCAATCTGGCGATCATCACTTATGCGATGCCAATCCTGAGCGGGCGTGACCCGTATAATCAGGTGCTGAATATGGCAAGCTTCTGGCTGATGACCGGCGGTATGGCGTTCATGACTTTCGTTCTGACCTTCGCGGGCACGGTGCAAACCCACCTGCAAAGGGTCATGGGTGAGAACTTCATGGAAATAGCCGAAGGCCTTCACCTGTTCTACCTCATGCGCTGGGGTGCCGGTGCTGCTGTGGTCACCGGGGCGCTCTTGTTCATCTATGCTATGCTTGTTCCACGCCGCGAAGTGATTTCGAAAAACGGTCAGTAGAACAATTAGAGGTGAAACGCAGATGAGCGTTGAAGAAAAGAAACTGGAGGGGGCTGCGGCCCCCTTCTACAACCCGGTAGGGGATGAATGCGAAGTCTTTGAGGCTGCGTTCGAACATACCCTGCCGCTGCTTTTGAAGGGCCCCACCGGCTGTGGCAAAACACGCTTCGTGTCACATATGGCTGCCCGGCTGAACCGCCCGCTTTATACTATCGCCTGTCATGATGACCTGTCCGCCGCCGATCTGGTTGGTCGGTTTTTGCTGAAAGGAGGCGAGACCGTTTGGGTCGACGGCCCCCTGACGCGCGCCGTACGCCAAGGTGCGATCTGTTATCTTGATGAGGTTGTGGAGGCACGCAAGGACGTCACAGTGGTATTGCACCCGTTAAGTGACGACCGGCGTATCCTGCCACTTGAAAAAACCGGGGAAGAGATTGAGGCAGCACCAGGCTTTATGCTTATTGCCTCCTATAATCCCGGTTATCAGAATATTTTGAAAACCCTGAAACCCTCGACCCGCCAGCGATTCCTGTCGATAGATTTTGATTTCCCGTCTGAGCCGCGCGAGATTGATATCGTGACACGTGAAAGCGGGCTGGATGCCAGCCGGGCGACGTCCCTTGTTCGGCTGGCAAACAAATTGCGCGCCCTGAAAGGGCAAGACCTGGAAGAAGGGGTCTCAACCCGTCTGGTGATCTACTGCGCCACTCTGATCCATGCAGGCATGAGCGTGGAACGCGCCATTCTGGCCGCGATGATCGAACCATTGACCGATGATGCAGACGTGAAACGCGGACTTCTGGATATCGTGACGGCAATCTATGGCTAGGCCAGCGAAAAAGGCGTTTGGAAACGCCTTGCCCACCGTGCAATTGCAGGGCAGGGGCTAGCTTATGAGCGAGCGCGTTTTTGATCCATTTGAGCCCGAGGAAACCATTGGCAAGATCTGGCATGCCTATGCCAGTCGGCTGGATGCCCCAGACGCACACGAGGACGCGGCCGTGCACTTAAGCGAAGTTGAAGGCCGTCTTGGTGTCTTCTTTCGCGGGTTGGGTGGCAGTCACGGTGCCGAGATAAAGCTCGCCACGCCCGAAGAACAGCACCACCGCCTGTCTGTCCGGCGCGCCCTGGGTACCTGGCGTGAACGTGCCGCGCGGCCATCGTTTGACGGTGAGGCCATGCGCCTGCCTGAAAGTATCGCCGAGTTTCCCGCCCGCGAGGCAAACGCCGCACTCTATTTCTGGCTGGCCGCCGTGATCGCCCATGCGCCTGAAGCGGTGATGGTAAACGACCCTCTGGCGTCTGACATCCGTGCACTTCAGGCAGCGACCCGGATGACCCGCGACACACTTGCCGCCTGTCCCGGCCTGAAAGGGTTTTACGAGGTGCTGCTGCCCGCCAGCCGTTCGGGACGTGAAACCGCCAGATTGCCCCGGATTGAGGCAGCGATTGAGGCTGCAATTGACCACCTGCTTGGCGGGCCGTTGCCGCAAAGCAGCTTGGCGCAGGGATACCTCGCGCTGATTCGCAATCCCGATGCCGATCTTTCCGAATTGAAAGCGCCTGCCAAATACCGCCCTTTCCGCGCCGTGCCAATGTGGCCCGATCTTCGTGCAAACCCCAATCGCGCGCATATCGAACGCCTGCCGGAAAGCGAAGAGGAAGGCTCTGGTCAGGGAGAGGAAGAGGGCACCAAACGCGCGCGACGTTCCGAAAGCGACCTTGCCGAACGGCGCGACAGTCTGATCTTGCACAAGTTTGAAGCGATTTTTTCCTGGGTTGAAAGCCTGAACATGAACCGGCGGGTCGAGGATGACGACGAAGATACCGCGCGTCGCGCTGCCGATGATCAAGAGGAACTGGCGCTGGGTCAGGTCAGTAAAAAGACCGCAACGCGCCTGAAATTTCACCTTGATCTGGCGCCCGAGGATGTCGACCGCGAGCGTTTATCAGGTGTGCATGTTTATCCTGAATGGGATCACAAGAACGGTAGCTATATTGGCGCCCACGTGCGCGTGCTTGCCAGCCCGGCGCATCCCGCCGATGAGGCGCCAAGTTTTAACACCGATCCTGCCGCGCGCCGTCGTATTCGCGCTGTGAAACGCCAGTTCGAGGCGCTTCGCCCAAAGCGGGTGATCCTGCCGCGCCAATTGGACGGGGATGAGTTGGACATAGAGGCAGTGATTGCCAGCCAGGTTGAACTGCGCGCCACTGGCGAAGGCCACAACCGTGTCTACCGTGCTGCACGCACGCAAGACCGCGATCTGGCGATATCGGTACTGATGGACACATCACGCTCGACCGAAAGCTCAATTGGCGAACGCACCGTCATTGATGTCGAAAAGGAGGCTTTGGCAGCCCTTGCCTGGGGGCTTGAGGCTTGCGGCGACGATTTTGCCATTCAAACCTTCAGTTCGCTCAAACGCGACCGGGTTTATGTACTTGATTGCAAAGAGTTTGATGAGAAGATGGGCAGCGGGGTCGAGGCCAAGATTGCCGGGCTGTCGCCTTCGTTTTACACCCGGCTTGGGGCGGCGATCCGCCATGCCTCAAAGGGGCTGTCCGAACGCCCGCACAGCAAGCGTCTGCTTTTGGTCATCACTGACGGCAAACCCAACGATCTGGACCATTACGAAGGCCGCCACGGTATCGAAGACAGCCGTATGGCTGTGCGTGAGGCACGGCGTCAGGGGCAGGCGGTGCATGGTGTGATCATAGACGCCAAAGGACAGGCCTGGTTTTCGCGTATCTTTGGGCAAGGGGGCTTTTCTGTTGTGTCTGACCCTGAAAAGCTGACCGCTGCTTTGCCCGAGATATAC
>JAAEUB010000131.1 GCA_024227755.1 Paracoccaceae bacterium
CCGGGCGTGGTTTCGGCAAGCCCAAGCCCATCCATCATTTCACCCGCACTCAGCCAGCCAAACTGACCGACGACATCCTGTCCCAGGTAGGCAAGCACCGCGTAGGCTCCGCCGAAGGTAACCACCGCCAGCTTGGAAAAAAAGATGCCGATCGCGAGTAGTAAGCCATGGCTATCGAAGGCGGCAATAGCCAACATCGGCACAGCCCAGATTAACAGCCAGATCAGCACGGTCGACAAACTATGCCACGGTGAAACCTGTATCGTGACTGGATGTTCATCGATTTCATCGCGCTTCGCCCGCAGGAAACCAAACACCGCGGCGAGCACAATAATCAACGGAAACGGCAAGGCCAGGAAAAAGATTCCGACGAAAGCCAGCCCCGCAATCACCCAGTGCTCGACGAGGTGCAGGGCGCGTTTGGCGACTCTCAACAGTGCCTCGACAACCACCATGATGACCGCCGCCTTGACCCCGAGAAACAGTGCACTAACCAGGGGTAAATCACCGTATAAGGCGTAGATCAAAGCCAGCGCAAAAATCACCATGGCTCC
>JAAEUB010000132.1 GCA_024227755.1 Paracoccaceae bacterium
CCGCGTCCACCATCAATGGCAAGAAATCATCACCACCGCGCAAGGTGAATGGGCAAAATCATCGCTGCGCCAAATGGCACGTTCTGAAAAACAGCAGGTAGCCGCCAGCGTCACGGCTGATACGGTGCTCAAACAGGCTATGCCGTTTGATAATCCCTACATCGTCGGTGATCCAGTCTATCCTCCCTTATTTAAAGGTCGCCGTGACATCTTCAACGCCATCAGCAAGGTATGGTCAGCCAAAACAAACCCTGATTCGATCATCGTGTACGGCCATCGGCGCATGGGCAAAAGCAGCATCGTACGCAATTTAGCACAGGAAGCCCCCGCCAACAGCCTCGTAGTGTACGCCGACATGGCAGGTGAAACCAGCTTTGTCGATTCCACCGCCACCCTGCTGCTCAATCTAGCCGATCGGCTGCACGAAACCCTCAGCCGCACCTACCCAGACGCCCAACTCCCCCCACCCGATGAAGCCGCCTACAGCAGTGCCGCACGCGCACAAACCCAATTCAGCCGCCTCACCAATCAGGCACGGGATTTGCTCGGCAGCGGCACCCTCATCTTAGCCCTGGACGAATTTGAAGCGATTGAACGCGCCGTCGAA
>JAAEUB010000133.1 GCA_024227755.1 Paracoccaceae bacterium
ACCAGTGTAGGCATGGGTAAAGGCGGTGACCTCGGTGGTTTGGAAGGAGCCGATGCGCACTGCCAGAAGCTGGCCGAGTCCGCCGGCGCAGGCGATCGGACCTGGCGCGCATACCTCAGCACCGAAGAGAAGGATAAGCGAGGCGTCTTTGCGCGTCAGCGAATCGGGATCGGACCTTGGTACAACGCCCGAAACGAGCTCATTGCGCATGACCTCGACGATCTCCACATCAGCCCCAACATCTTTAAGCGGACTGCCTTAGACGAAAAGGGCAGACCGGTCAAAGGTCGCTATGATAAACCGAATGAGCATGACATCCTGACCGGTACTCAGGTAGACGGAACGCCATACTGGCCCGACGATAAGGACCATACCTGCAATAACTGGACGAGCAGCGGCGAAGGCAGCGCGCAGGTAGGCCACCATGACCGCCATGGTGGCGGCAATACGTCGTGGAATTCAGCGCACCCATCGCGCGGTTGCAGCCAGGAAGCGTTGGGGCAATCTGGCGGGGCGGGCTTGCTCTATTGCTTTGCGGCCGACTGAGCCTCCGAAGAAGGGTGACTGGCTGCAGGAAGACCAGATTGGACCTACGGGGGGAAGCTGGCCATTTCTACGCGTTTGAATTGCAAGGAGGCCTCACAGAACTGAAGCTTTGACGAGACGCCATAAGAGGCGTTGCGAGTTGTCAGATGTTCCGTTTGGCTCTCAGGAACTGGCACTTTGCCGTGAAAATGGCCAGCACAATCGCTTTTTTAGTTAGCCTTTTATCGCGTGAATTAGAGATAAAATATTTTCAGCATACGAAATGTAAGCTTTAAGACCCAAAAATGGTACTATTTTTAGTAT
>JAAEUB010000134.1 GCA_024227755.1 Paracoccaceae bacterium
GGCGGCCGATGAACCTGATACGGCGGCGAAAACGGTACAGCCAACAATGTTGGTATGGACCAGCCCGCCGGGCAGTTTTGCCATCCACGGTGCCAGCCCTTTGAACATGTCTTCGGATAATCGCGTTCGAAATAGTATCTCGCCCATCCATATGAACAGCGGTAGCGCGGTCAACGTCCAGGACGACGAGGCTGACCAGATGGTCGTCAGCATCACATCGCCAACGGGTCGCGTGGTAAAAAGCTCCATCCCGACCCAGGCCACGCCCATCAGCGCCAACCCGACCCAAACGCCAGAACCCAAAAGCAGGAACAACACAAAAAGGAATAGGATGATAATTGAGAGGTCTTCCATGTCCGCTACTCCCCGAAGCTTTGCTCAATGACGTCGGATTTGATCCGGTGGTTGCCGTTGATAAACAAGTGAACCAGATGATCCGTCAGTGAAATCGCCAGAATGGTTGCGCCGAACAGCATGACCGATTGCGGGATCCACAATGGCGTTTTGTCAAGCCCCTGGCTGATATCGTTGAACTTCCATGACCAGTAAACGAACCGGTAGGCATAATAGACAAAGTACCATGCGATGGCACTACCGATACCAAAGCACCATATTTCTATGATACGTCGGGTTTTAGGACCAACCACGTTAAGCAGGACAGAAACCCGGATATGTGAACCCCGGTTCAGGGCATTGGCAAAGGCGAGGAAACTGGCAGAAGCCATCGCATAACCTGCATATTCAGGTGCCCCTGGAAATACCTCGCCTGTCCAGCGCGCCAGCATTTGCACGACAATCAAGCTCAGAATTGCTACAAGGCAAAGGGATGCCAGAATGCCGGCCAAAAGATATATCCCGTCAAGGGCAGACCTTAATCCACGTAAAACAGCCATGTTTCCTCCTGCTGGTATCTATGAGACGCCCTTGTGGTTCGGGCGCCGCATTACACAGCGCCCGAATAGATCGTTTTATTGCATTGCCTTGAATGCATCAATTATGGCCTGACCTTCGGCACCGGCTGCTTCCAGCCATTCCGTGGTCATGGTCACACCGATTTCCTTCAGTTCACCAACCATCTGTTCGCTTGCCGGGCCGACGGTCATGCCGCCGTCACGCAAACCCTGAAGGGTAAAGCCGGTATATTCCTTGGAGCGCCATGTACCGGTATACTCTGCCAGTTCGGCACAGCCCCTGATCACGTTTTGATTGGCTTCAGATGTACCACTCCATACGTCCGAATTTACCATAACATAGTTACGCGGCAACCACGCATCCACTTCGTAGAAGTAGTTCAGGCTTTCCCAGATTTTCCGGTCGTACCCGGTTGACCCTGAGGACACCATACTGTCGGCAACACCAGTTGCAAAAGCCTGACTGATTTCAGCCGCTTCGATGGATACCGGCAACATGCCTGTCAGTTCAGCCAAACGCGAAGTGGCGGCGTTGTAAGAGCGGAACTTGGTGCCTTCCATATCGGCGACCGATGTAACTTCGTTCTTGAAGTAAAGCCCCTGTGGCGGCCACGGCACTGAATAAAGCAGCGTCAGGTTCTGGCTGGCCAAAAGTGCATTCAGCGGACCTTTTGCAGCCGCCCACAGCTTGTCAGCATCATCAAACGAAGTTGCCAGGAAGGGGACCGAATCGACACCGAACAGAGCATTTTCATTCTGGTGACCCGACAGCAGACGTTCGCCGATCTGAACCTGACCTGTCTGGATCGCGCGTTTGATGTCGCCACCCTTGAACAGCGAACCGCCCGGATGGACGGTGATCGTGATGTCACCACCGGTACCCGTGGTCACACATTTGGCAAATTGCGCCCCGGTGTCAGAATGGAAATTCGACGCCGAATAGGCCATGGGCATGTCCCAGGTCTCGGCGCCAGCAACCGATGCGGCAAGCGCCACGGTGGTTGCCGCGACGACGGCTGTGAAGGCTGTATAAGGTGCTTTCATTTTAGTTTCTCCCTTTTGTTGAAGCACAGTTTTGGTTCTTTGTTCTTATGAGAACCTCTTAGGCTCAAATGGTGTCATATCATGATTTGGGCGTTTCCCCGAAATCAAATCCGCCACCATGCGCCCGGTCTTGGGTCCGCCCGTCAGACCGATATGGTGATGCCCGAAGGCGGCAAAGACGCCGGTGGCACCAATTTCCCCAACCAGGGGCAGGCTGTCGCTGGGTGCCGGACGGAAACCCAACCACTCTTCTTCGCTTTCCCATGTCAGTTGGGGAAAGACTTTGCGCACCTGTCGACGCAGTAACGCCAATGGTGCTTTTGACAGGGCCGGGTCCAGCCCGCCAAACTCGACCACGCCCGCGCAACGCAGGCCCTCGGACATCGGCGTGACCACAAACTTGCCCGAGGCCACCATCATCGGCGCATTGGGTTGCTGGCTGGGGTTCTTGTGAACGATGTGATAGCCGCGCTCGGCTTCGAGCGGTACTTTTATACCCAGTTTGCCCATCAGAGGTTTGGACCACACACCGGTGGCCAGCACCGCACTGTCACATTCAAACCGACCCTGATCGGTTTCAACCGCGGAAATCTGGCCGCCACTAAGGTCGAAATCCCTGACCTCGGCCTGTACAAACGTACCACCCATTTCGCGCAGAAGCGCCACCAGATCGGCGACATATGCCGCTGGGTTAAGGATGAAGCCGTGATTTTGCATCACTGCCAGAAGGTGCACATCCGGGGTCAGGATTGGTTCCTTTTCCTGCACCGCTGCGCCTTCGATCAATTCGGGCACAAATCCTGCTTCTTTGCGTAAGGCCCAGGTATATGCGTCCGCTTCAAAGGCAGAACGATCATTATAGGCAAAGATGTATTCGCTTTCACGCAACCACTTTTCAGCCTTTGTACCTTTGGCCAGCATCTGGTGCTGTTCAAGGCTGTCCCCGACTATCGTGGTCAGGCCTCGGGCGATGCGTCGTGTGTCTTTGTCATTGGCGTTGGACATATAGCGCAAAAGCCACGGTGCCAGTTTCGGCAAGTACCCCCAGCGCAGGAACAGGGGGAAATTGCGGTCAAACAGCATTTTTGGCGATTTAAGGATCATCCCCGGCGCAGTCACCGGCACCATCGCACAGCGGGCCAGAATGCCGCCATTACCATAAGACGTACCCATGCCGGGTTCGCCTTTGTCAATCAAGGTCACCTCCATCCCGGCGCGCCTGAGCCACAAGGCTGTGGCGGCCCCAACAATGCCTGCACCGACAATTACAGTGTGACCCGAACTCATACGTTGTCCCTTTCGACGGCATTGATGGCATGATGCCTGATCTTATCGAGATCGGGTCGAATACCCAGACCCGGCCCCTGAGGAACCTGCACCATGCCATTGTGTACAGGAAAGGGTTGTTCCAAAACATCCTCGACCAGAAAATAGCTTGCCTGATAGAATTCGCAGCCCAGTGTGATCTCGGGCGTGGCGGCAATCATGTGGCTGCCTGCCAGATGCGCCAGCCCGGCCTCGAACATATCGCCGCCATAGGCCGACATGCCGACATTCGCCGCCATGCGGGCCACTGTCTGCGCGCGGGTCAGACCGCCGGTTTTCATGATCTTGACTGAAACACCGTCGGCAATCTGGTGGTCAATTGCCACCTGCATATCTTCGGGACCGAACACGCTTTCATCCGCCAGAAGCGGTACGTCGATTGCGTTTCGGATATCAGCCATCAAAGGATGCAGGTGATGGGCCACGGGTTGTTCGATAAAGTCGGGTTTGAAGCTGGCCACATCGCGTACGCAGCGGATCGCATCATCGTGATGCAGACCCTGATTATAATCGATGCGGATGGAAAACTCAGGGAAATCCGTGCGCAGACGCTCCAACCGCATGATGTCGAAGGCGTGCCCGGCGAAACCGGTTTTCAGCTTGATGATCCTGACGCCATCTTCACGCAGCCGCGCCATCAGGGTCAGGTCTTTGTCAAAATCCGGGTCGGCAATGGAACATGAAAGGGCGATAGTATCGCGGCATTTTCCACCGAGCAACGCCCAGACCGGCAGCCCGGCAATACGCCCCTGCAAATCCAGCAAAGCTGTTTCAAGCGCCGCCTTGGCTTCGGTGCAATGGGCCACGGATTTGGCGGCTAGCGCCATGATCGCGGACACCTCGCCGACATGACGCCCGACAACATGGGGACGAATATAGCGATCCAGGGCGGCAAAGCTTGCTTCGGCTGAGCCGGTGAAAACAGACCAGGGTGATGCTTCGCCCCAGCCGGTCTGCCCGCCCTCGGATGTCAGGCGCAAAACGACGATATCGATCATCCGCTCGACCGAGCCGATCCCGTGATCACGCCGTGCATTGACGGGTAATTGCAAATGCCAGACATCCATTGCCACAATCTTTTGGTCCAACACGCCCCCCGGTTCTTGTGGTCCATTGCGCTTACCTCACTGTGGCAAGGCGGAAGTATCATTTCAAATACAAAGATATGGCAAAGGTATCAGAAAAGGTGATATACTTACCCAATGGCACTCAGATTTCGCCAGCTCCAGGCGTTTCACGCCATTATGGAAACCGGCACCGTCACCGGTGCCGCGTCGTATCTGGGCATTTCGCAACCGGGTATCTCGAACCTTTTGTCGCAGCTTGAACGACAGACCCGTTTGAAGCTGTTTGCGCGCGAAAAAGGCCGCCTTGTACCGTCGCCCGAGGCAAGTGTTCTTTTCCGCGAGATTGATACCGTGGTGCGTGGGCTGGACCATGTGACCCAGGCGGTAAGTGATTTGCAAAACAAACAGGGGGGGCAATTACAGGTCGCCTCGCCTCATTCATTGTCGTTTGGATTTCTGCCAAGCCTGATTGCGGAATTTGCGCGCGAGCGGCCGGGCTTGTCGGTCTCGTTCCAGTCGCAATATTCAACCAAAATTCAGGAATGGGTGCTTGCCGGTCTGTTCGAAATCGGCATTTGCGAACTGCCAGCCATTACAGATGCATTCCATACCCACCTTTTGCAGTTTGAAACCCTGTGCGCCCTTCCTGCCGACAGCCCTCTGGCCATACACGATGTGCTGACCCCAGAGCTTTTGGATGGGCATCCTTTTGTCGTTATGGGTCCGGAACACATGACCCATCGTAGAACCCACGAGGCGTTCCAGAATGCCGGCGCGACATGGAATACGTTGGTTCATACGCATCTTTTTGAGAACATGCTGGGCTTTGTCAAAGAGGGGATGGGGGCAACTCTGGTCGACCCATTTACCTTGGCATTTGATTACGAGGGCGGGTTTATCACCCGCTCCTTCCGACCTGCGATCATGATCGACATGGCGGTAATCACCTCAAAATCCAGACCGCTTTCGATGCTGGCAAGCGAATTTCTGGAGCTTTTACTGGAGAGAATTGAGCCCTTCGCGGTCAAACAAGCCATTTAGGTCACAAGCCTTGTCGCAGATCGCACATACCTTCAGATCAGCGGCCTGTTGTAGGGAATGTTAATCAGCAGATTGCCGCGTTTATGGCCCCGTTCAACATAGGCGTGGGCCGCCCTGATCTGTTCCAGCGGATAAGAGCGATCAATGACCGGGTGTAATTCGTCTTTGATAACCATCTCTTTCAGAATATCCATATCCTTGATTTTAACGGCGTCCGAACGCAGGCCGGTGGCCATCATCTTTGCCCGTTTACCTTTATGGAAGACGGTCCATAGCGGTGAAAGCAGCACGCCCGGATCAGGTATTGTGGTCAGGTAAATACCTGCTTTAGTGAGCGAGCTTCGGGATTTACGAAAGCTGCTTTTGCCCACTGTGTCGAAAATGACATCGTATTTTTGCCCGGTCTTGGCGAAATTCGTTGCCGTGTAGTCGATCACAAGTGTGGCCCCAAGATTGCTGACCATTTCCAGATTTGAACTGCTGCACAGGCCTGTCACCTCGGCCCCCATAGCCGCCGCCAGTTGAACTGCGGCTGTGCCAATGGAGCCCGATGCACCGATTATCAGGATCTTCTGGCCGGATTTCAGTCCGGCACCTTCGCGCAGGAAAGGCAGCGCAGTCAATGCACCATTGCAGATAGTGGCGGCGTCCTCAAAAGTCAGAGCATCGGGGATTTTCACAATGGCCGCGTCTTGGCCGATGCAAATACACTGCGCATGCGCGCCAAATCCATTCGGAGCCGCACCAAATACCCGATCACCCGGTCTAAAGCGCGTCACCCCCTTGCCGACACTATCGACGACGCCGGAAAACTCTGTGCCCAGAATGCCGTTCTTTGGTTTAAGCAGCCCGGTGAACAGCCGGGCGATAAATGGAGTGCCCGAGCGAAAGGCGGTGTCGACCAGCGTGACGGTGCTGAACGCAATTTTGACCTGAACTTCGTTATCTTTGGGGGTGGGGGCTGGAATATCGCAGAACTCCAAAACCTCGGGCGAACCGTATTTGCTGTAAACGACTGCTTTCATAATCTGTCCTTTCGCCTCTTAGATGGTGCTGTCGTGAATTTAGCTTGTGACCTTGATGCCTTTGATCAACAGCCAGAAGGCAAAGGCGAGCTCTCCGATTGTCACGAGGGTCAAAAGCCCGATGATGGCCATTGAAAGTACCGAGTTTTCGAAGCCGGCAATCTTGGCCACGCCCTGAACCGAATACCCGAAGGACCCGATCAACATCATCCAGCCAAGTATGCGGGGAAACAGGTCCGATTTTATGATCATGTAACCAAGGGCCACCAGATGCATGCCAAAGAACAATTGCCAGACGTAAATCCCCAGATCGTGGGCCGCAAAAAATACCATCGCCGCGGTTTGCACCTGGGTCACGTCAAAGCCTGAAAGGGTATTTGCGCCGTTCAGCAGGTAAGCAGGCATATTATTGATCAGCAGGTTGATGCTCATCACCATGACCATTGCCATGCGCGACCAGGCGGCCATCAGGGAAAGCGTTGGGCTGACCGGTTTGAACATGACGTAAAGCATGACGGTAAGCACCACTTCGCTCAGCAATACGATGATGTCGCTGATCAGCCCCATGCGAAACAGGCCCAAATTATCCATGAGGTTGCTTGCTGTTGCCGGGGCATTCCCAGCCTCGATGATGACCGAGGGCACATACCCGATGGCAAACGCACCGAACACGGCGATGACCAGATACAATGCCCCGGCAATGCGGGCGTAGGTTTTGGCAGGAATTTCGATATTTTGCACAGTCATTTGTTTCATCCTTATTGGAGTCTGGCTGTTAAGCCGCATTTGCTTTTGGGAGGGTGAAGCCTTTGAAAATCAGCCAAAGGCTCAGGGAAATCTCAAACAAACCACCGGGGATTGCTGGTATTATGCCGACTGCGTAGCCAAATATTTCACTGGTCGACCCGGCCATGAAGATGACGTAGCCCAGAAATCCCCAGACCGCGAAAAGGCGCGGAACCAAGCGTGATACAAACAGCAGATAGGCAAACACCAAACCGCCCAGGCACCACATGACCATGCTAAGCTGGTAGCCAAAGAAACCGCCGCTTTTTAGCAAGAACGCCAGCGTGTCAAAATATGCGGCATCAGTAGCGGCGCTTGCATGGGCTTCGCTCAAGGGTGCCAGCAGCAGCATGGAGAATGCCCCAACAGCCGCTGTGATCGTTGCTGCAATTACGGCGGCAAAGTATCCGTAAGCCAGAAACGGATTGACCGGCTTGAGGATGGGCAAAACCATAACCGAAAGGCCAATATTCGCGAGGGTATGCACAATTGCCATCAAGAAGACACCTAAGATCAGCGTCGTTCTTTTTGCAAAGATCGTGGCAAGCGCGCCTTCATCATTGACCAGCGCATCCACCATTCCGGTACC
>JAAEUB010000135.1 GCA_024227755.1 Paracoccaceae bacterium
CCTTCAAAATCCGCAAGGATGTTGTGTTTCATGACGGCAGCAAGCTGAGCGCGGACGATGTTGTCTGGTCCATGCGGCGCCACCTGGGAGAAGATTCAAAATCCGTGGTGAAACCCCTGGCCGCGGGGATCAAGGAGTGGAAAAAGGTCGACAGCCACACCGTCAAGGCGATCCTGCAGTCACCGGATGCCGACCTGGCCACGATTTTAGGGGTGTTCCAGTTTAAAATCGCAAAAAAGGATACCACCAACTGGCAGAACCCGACCGGCACCGGCCCATATACACTCAAGGAGTTCAAGCCGGGTGTGCGCGCTGTCCATGTGCGCAATGAAAACTATTGGCGCGAGGGTGCCAATCTCGATCAAATTCAGACTACGGCCATTACCGACCCCGTCGCCCGCGTGAACGCACTTCTTTCCGGCGATATTCATATGTCGGCGGCGATTGATCCCAAAGCCATCAGACAGGTGGAAAGTGCGCCGGGCGTTCACATCTTATCG
>JAAEUB010000136.1 GCA_024227755.1 Paracoccaceae bacterium
CAACAACGCCGATGGGCCGATTGTCCGCCACCCTTGAAAGGACTATCGTTTTGATACTCAGAGATGAATGGGCCGGGCGATTTTGCCCCCTGACTGCGTTGGCTCGCACTTGTGGTGGGGAGGCACCACGGCGTGCGACCCGCCTTGTCAGCGGCCAAAATCGCCTCGGTCAAATGATTCAATCTAAGCCAGATTTGCTCTAGGATTCACTGCGGAATGTCCAAATCCCGGAGTCACGGCCCTGAGAGAATCTGACACACACCGGGTTTCGAAATAAATGCTTCGGCTTTGCGGATACCGTGTATCGCTCGGACATTATTGTTAAGCTTTCCAGAAAGTCCTTAAAGCTATGAAAGCGAACTTATGATTTGGATGTTTTTGGTTATGAAGGAAATCGATAGATCTCGGCGTCACCTACCTACCGCGGGTTATGTCTTCCTTCATGTCGGTCAGGCGGAACAGGTTATGGGCAAAGGGCAGGAACCAAGACCTTCCACGGTACCAGGGCCTCGTCTCCAGAGTGGTTTGGGTAAATGCCGTCTGGCCTTTCTTGTTGCCCATCATCAGCAGGGCTGCCTTGTGGCCGAGATAGGGGGCCATAGCGTTGCCGCTGCCGGAATATCCGAGCGCATGCCAGACGCCGTCGACCTCGCCGATATGCGGCATCATTGAAAAAGTGAATCCGGTCTGCCCGGCCCAGCTATGGGTGATCTTCTTGTTCGCCAATTGAGGGAAGATCTCGCTCATCAGATTGTGCAGCGTGCGGGTGGCCGCGGGCTGCCTGATTTTCGACATGGCCGCCCGCCCGCCGAAAATCAGACGCTTGGTATTGGGTGAGAGCCGGAAATAGCAGTGGCGATGGCG
>JAAEUB010000137.1 GCA_024227755.1 Paracoccaceae bacterium
ATCGGCGGCCAAACGCATCCGGATCTTTAAGATTCCTCAGATGACCGGCCCCGGGGAAGTCAACCGCCTGCCGGTGCTGCCTTCTTTTTTATACATCCCCGGCGAGTTCGATATTTCCCGCGAAGCCATCGTTGAGTTGTGGGAAGGTGTTGACTCCAATTTCGCCGGCGCCTTCGCCAGGGATCATGGCACCCGGGTGCCGGCCAGGTTGGTTGCCTCGGCCAAAAGCTGGCTGTGTCATGCCAACGTGGACCGCCAGGCGCGCATTCTGCCCTGGGGAGCAGATAAGGAAGTCTCCAAGATTTCGCCGGTGATGGCCACAGCGGCTTATCTGAAACACATCCGCATGGCCTGGAACCATTCATGGGGTGCGGATGAAAGCCTGCATCTGGAAAACCAGCTCATTGTCGCAACCGTGCCGGCCTCCTTTGACGAAGTCGCGCGCGAACTCACCCTGGAAGCCGCCAAATTAGGGGGCTTAAGCAATGTTATTTTACTGGAAGAGCCGCTGGCCGCTTTTTATAGCTGGCTGATGCGCCATGAAAAAGATTGGCAAGAATTCGTTCAAACCGGAGAATTGATTCTGGTCTGCGACGTCGGCGGCGGTACCACCGATTTTACCTTGATCATTTTGAGGGAGGCCGAAGGCAGTCCCCGCTTTGAACGAATCGCCGTGGGTGATCATCTGATATTGGGCGGCGACAACATCGATCTGGCACTGGCCCGAAGGGTTGAAACCGGTCTGACCGGCCCGCGCCGCTCCATGAGTACGGACCGCTGGAAAGCACTCTGCCATCAATGCCGACAAGCTAAAGAGTCGATTCTGGGCGGGTTTACCGAAACTTTTAAGGTCACGCTGATGGGGGAAGGCAGCCGCTTGATCGCCGGAACGCTGTCGGC
>JAAEUB010000138.1 GCA_024227755.1 Paracoccaceae bacterium
AAAATACATCCGACAAACTTTTAGATGCGATTTCTAAGGATCTTCCAATTGTCACCATATACTGTCTGAAACTGCCTGCCTGACTAAGATTGCGAGGGTTTGCAAAAGTAGAAGTCAATATATCGATAGAACCAGTATATTCCCTTTACGTAAAAGTAATTTATTGCTTTCCATGACAAAATCCCCTATGGAAAATCCCGACCCCGAGGGGCCGGAACAGGCTGGTTTTGTGTCGGAATTGGGCTGGAGAAATTTTCTGCCTGTGATATGCCCCTTTGAACCAGTATGGCCTCATAAAACATCACACCCGGAGAGAAAAATGGCTGAACTTGAACCGCGCGAGAGCATGGAATTTGATGTGGTGATTGTTGGCGGCGGGCCGGCCGGGCTTGCTGCTGCCATTCGTCTGAAACAGATCAATGCCGATCTTGAAATTGTGCTTTTGGAAAAAGGCCCGGAGATTGGCGCCCATATCCTGTCGGGAGCGGTGGTTGATCCGAGCGGCATTGATGCGCTGTTGCCGGACTGGCGCGAGGAGGAGGGGCATCCGTTCCAGACGCCGGTGAAGAAGGACGTGTTTTTGGCGATGGGGCCGGGTGGTTCTATGCGCCTGCCGAATTTTACCATGCCGCCGCTGATGAACAATCACGGCAATTATATTGTCTCACTTGGCAATATGTGCCGCTGGCTCGGCGAAAAAGCTGAGGCAATGGAAATCCAGATATTTCCGGGCTTTGCCGCAAGTGAGGTGCTTTATGATGACGATGGCGCGGTGACCGGCGTTGCCACCGGCGACATGGGCCTTGATGCAGAGGGCAACCCGGGTCCGAATTTTGAACGTGGGGTTGAATTGCTCGGCAAATATGTGCTGATCGGCGAGGGCGCGCGCGGCTCGCTGGCCAAGCAGCTGATCGCCAGATATGCGCTGGACGAGGGTTGTGAGCCACCGAAATTCGGCATCGGCCTGAAAGAGCTCTGGGAGGTCGCACCGGAAAACCACAATGGGGGTCTGGTGCAGCATTCCTTCGGCTGGCCGCTTGACATGAAGACCGGCGGTGGCTCATTCATCTATCACCTGGAAGACAATCAGGTGGCTGTCGGCTTCGTGTTGCATCTCAACTACAAGAACCCCTATCTGTCGCCATTTGAGGAATTCCAGCGTTTCAAGACCCACCCGGCGGTGGCTCCCCTGTTTGAAGGTGCCAGGCGCATCTCCTACGGTGCCCGCGTTATCACAGAGGGTGGATATCAAAGCGTACCGAAGCTGACCTTCCCCGGCGGCGCGCTGATCGGTTGTTCGGCTGGCCTCGTAAACGTGCCACGCATAAAAGGTTCGCACAATGCGGTGCTTTCCGGCATGCAGGCGGCTGAGGCTGTTGCAGCAGCGATTGCAGCAGGCCGTTCACAGGATGAGATCGCCGAATACGAGGCAGGCTGGCGCGCCAGTGCGATCGGCAAGGATTTGTACAAGGTGCGCAACGCCAAACCGCTTTGGTCGAAACTCGGCACCCTGTGGGGCATCATGTTCGGCGGCATGGATATGTGGGTAACGACAATCTTCGGCGGCTGGTCACCCTTCGGCACGATGAAGCACGGCAAACCCGACTTTGAGACAACCGAACCGGCCTCAAGGCACAAGCCCGTCGACTATCCAAAGCCGGATGGCAAACTGACCTTCGACCGACTCTCCTCGGTGTTTTTGTCCAACACCAATCACGCCGAAGAACAACCGGTGCACCTGCACCTGCAGGACACGGCGTTGCAGCAGAGCTCCGAACTGCACCAATATGCAGGCCCGTCCTGTCGCTATTGCCCGGCCGGTGTCTATGAATGGGTAGACGCCAACGGTGATGCCATCGCACCCG
>JAAEUB010000139.1 GCA_024227755.1 Paracoccaceae bacterium
AACTGGCGCGTCAGGTGCCCGGTTTGTTGAAAAACCTCGGCAGCGGCATCACCGTAACCCGGTTTCAGGATCAGCTCATCTCGATCGAACCCGGCGATACAGCGTCGCAAATGTTCGGCCTCGCATTTGATATCGGTACAACTACAATTGTTGGTTACCTTGCCGATTTGACCAGTGGCGAAGTGGTTGCCGCGGTATCCGGGCTTAACCCGCAATCGGTTTTTGGCGGCGATCTGATCTCGCGGATTGCTTTCGGGGCAGCAAAGCCCGCAAATGTCCGCAAGCTTCATTCGCAGATAGTGACCTATCTAAACGACCTCTCGAAAGAGATCTGCGCACAAGCCGGGATCGTGCCCGATCATGTCTATAAGGTCACGATTGTCGGCAACACCTGCATGCATCATCTGTTCTTGGGGATCGATCCCACCTCGGTTGGTCATGCACCCTATCTACCGGTCATTCGCAGCGCCTACGATTGTTCCGCGCGCGAGGCAGGTCTGCGTCTGAACCGCGAAGCCCGCCTGTTCATGTTACCGCTGGTGGCGGGATTTGTCGGGGCGGACACGGTTGGCGTGATCCTGTCCACGGGCATTGACAGTCGCGACGGCATAAGCGTTGTTGCGGATATTGGCACAAATGCCGAGGTTGTGATGAAGTGCCCCCACGGGCTCTTTGCGTGTTCATCCCCTGCTGGTCCGGCGCTTGAAGGCGGGCAGATACATGACGGTATGCGTGCGGCTTTGGGTGCAGTCGACAGGGTCACGATGGAAAATGACATACGTGTTCACACCATCGGCGAGGTTCCCGCGTTAGGGATATGCGGCTCGGGCCTGATCGATACAATTGCGGCCCTACTGGAGGTTGGAATAATTGCGCCCTCGGGCCGCCTGCTGCTCGCCCCAAAAGGCCCGCTGAGCAAACCCCTGACCGCACGGCTGCGCAAAGGGACAGGCGGTCATCCGGAATTTGTGCTGGTCTGGGCAAAGGACAGCTCAAACCGCAACGATATTGTGCTGACCCAAGGCGATATCCGACAGTTTCAGCTGGCCAAAGCCGCCATCCTTGGCGGGGTGGTGGCACTGGCTGATAGGGCCGGTGTCGCCTATGATGATATTTCTGAGTTCATGCTGGCCGGTGGTTTCGGCAATTTTCTGGACGTAAAAAGTGCCCGCCGTGTCGGGTTGATCCCTGACCTTGCGACAAGTCAGATCCACTACATTTCCAACGCCGCCGGTCTAGGTGCACAATTGGCCCTGATCTCGGACAGCGAGCGGATCCGCGCCGGGCGGCTGGCCGATACGGTCACGCATATTTCACTTGCAGGGTTTGCCGAATTTCAGAAGATGTATCTGAACGCCATGGCTTTCCCCAAGACCGTCAGCGAAAAGCCCTGAGCCTAAGGACGTACAAATATGGAAACGGGAAAAGGCACACTTTTGATCTGTTGCGGTGCGATTTCCAACGAGGTCGTGTCGATGGTTCGGCACAATGGCTGGGATAATTTGCATATTCAGTGCCTGCCCGCACATCTGCACAGCACGCCACAGAAGATCCCCGAGGCTATTCGCAAAAAAATCCATGCCTCGCGTGGGAAGTTTGATGACATGGTTGTTCTGTACAGCGATTGCGGCACGGCCGGGCGGATTGATGCTGTCTTGCGCGAGGAAGGCGTGGACGGCATCGGTGGTGCCCATTGTTACGATATTTTGGCCGGTCGGGACGAATTTGCCAAAATGATGGAGGCCGAACCCGGCAGCTATTTCGTGACCGGGTTTTTGGCCAGAAACTTTGAACGCCTTGTCCTCAAGAGTTTGGGGCTGGATCGGTACCCCCATATGATAGAGCGGTTTTTCCGTAACTATACGCGACTGGTCTATCTGGCGCATACCGATGACCCCAAGACAAAAAATCACGCTGAACAGGCCGCGCAAACCCTTGGCCTGCGATTTGAAATGCGCCTTGTCGGTAGTGGAGAATATCAGCAGTTTATCGCGTCGCGCTGCAACCTGAACTGCCGCCAATAGCCTATTTTTCAGGTGTTTTTCACAAACCCCGAAAGCGCGGTCTCTGGAATTCGGGCCTGTGTATGCTTTTTGCTATTCAGCCGATGCTTGGCAAACCAGTCCTGACAAAAATCAGAAAAAACCGACATGACACGGGTGGGGTGAACCTGTTCCAGCTGGGCGATTTCCAGAATACCATCCTCGACATCTTCACAGATTGGCAACCCAATGACCAACTGACCATCATAGGTCTGGTCATAATAGGGGCGTGTGACCAGCAGAGAGTATCCCCAGTTTCGGCCAACCAGACCGCGCACCATCTCAAGCGATGGCGAAGAAAAGGCAACGCGTACGTCCAGCCCGTTTTGCCGGAACATGTTGAGGAAATAGTCCCGGCTCGGTGGTACATCGAGCAAAATGAAGTGCTCGTCGGCCAGAGACGCAAGCGAAACGCATTTCTGCTCCGCCCGCGGATGACTTGCTGGCAAAAGCACATAGGGCTCAAAGGCCGCAAGCTTTGTGGTGGCAATGCCCGCAGGAAGAACCGAATCGTACATTATCGCCAGTTCAAATTTTCCGCTTGCCAGCCCGTCAAACATTTCCTCTTGATTGCCTTCATATACGCGCACGTCAATGCCAGGATAAATCTGTGAAAAATCGGCCAGAATTGCGGGCATGAAGACCGGGGCGATTGCAACAAAACATGCGACATTAAGCGTACCGCCGACAACACTGCTCGACTCCTGCACGTTTTGCTGCAGACTGTTTGCGTAGCTTAAAAGCCCGCGTGCATCTATCAGCAGCCGCTCGCCAGCAGGAGTCAGCGACACACCGCGGGCATGGTGGCGGATGAACAACTGAACTGACAACTGTTCTTCGATCTTGGTTATCGCCTTAGAGACCGAAGGTTGTGACACATTCAATAGTCTCGCCGCATTCGCTACCGACGAATGCTCGGCTGTTGCAACAAAATACTCAAGTTGTCGCAGTGAAAACCTCAGCACGCCAAAACCCCTCTGACAGCGCATTGTGTGTCCCTTATTAATACACGGCGAAGGAGCAGGATAGCTTTTAGTTAACGACGGGTGGAATAAAATGAATTTTAACTCATCTGGTATTTGACTGATACTCGGTTTGAACAGCTGGAACTTTTCTGGTCAGGAAACAAATGGGCGTAGTTCATGGTCGGCACATGGAAAGTTGGCATTGATATCGGCGGTACCTTTACTGATGTGATAGGTATCAACGGCCAGGACGGCGAGGTCAGAACTGCCAAGGTCCGCAGCCAGACCAGAGATCCGATTGCGAGCATCGTTTCGGCGTATCAGTCCATCGGGGTTGACTGGGCCAATGTCTGCGATCTGATGCACGGCACAACCTTGGCAACCAATGCCATTGTCGAGGGAAACATCGCCCCGGTTGCGCTGGTCACCACCGAAGGATTCCGTGACACCATAGAAATCGGACGCCAAAACCGGCGCGAGCTTTATCTTTTGCATGTCCCGCCGAAACTGCCGCCTCTGGTTCCCGAAGAGCGCCGGATCGAGGCTGTCGAGCGCATCGGCCCCGAAGGTCAGGTTTTGACTCCCCTAAGTGGGGATGAGGCAGCCCGGGTCGCAGGGGTGGTTGGCGATCTGAATGTTCAGGCTGCCGCAGTTGCACTGCAGCATTGTTACGTCAATTCCGGGCACGAGAAAATGTTGGGGAAGGCACTGGCGGGCGAGATCAAATACGTCGCGCTCTCGCATGAAATGAGCCCGGAGCCGCGCGAATTCGAGCGCACCAACACGACCATCCTGAACGCGGCCCTTATGCCTTTGACTGCGGGGTATCTGGACAAGCTTTCGGCAGGGGCCGGGAATGGTACAAACGTGCACCTGTTTCATTCCGCCGGTGGAATGGCGTCGGCTGCTGCAGTAAAGAAGCGCCCGTTGGCTCTGGCGCTGTCCGGTCCGGCAGCTGGTGTGGCCGCAGCGGGTAAAATTGCCCGGGAGTTGGACCTTGGCAACACCATTGGCTTCGATATGGGCGGCACGACCACCGACACTTGCGTGGTCATTGACGGTAAGGTTCAGGTCAGCTCGGATCAGCGCCTTGCCGGGCTACCGGTGCGTCAGCTGATGACGGCTGTGGAAAGCATCGGAGCCGGCGGCGGCTCGATCGCCCGCGCCGAAGGGTCTGCTGTTCGGGTCGGTCCCGACAGTTCGGGAGCCGAGCCGGGACCAGCCTGCTATGGTCTGGGCGGGATGCAGCCAACAGTGACCGACGCCAACATGACCCTAGGGTTCCTACGCACAGAGCGCTTGCTTGGCGGTGGCCTGCGTCTGGACCGGGACAAGGCCGAAGCCGCACTCAGAACTCTGAGCAAGGCACTTGAAACACCCATCCATGAAACTGCAATAG
>JAAEUB010000140.1 GCA_024227755.1 Paracoccaceae bacterium
CAACGCGAAGGAAGGTGGTGGCCTGATACCCACTTTGCTGTTTGGCATCCCAGGCTCGGGTAGCATGGCGGTGTTTCTTGGCGGGATGGTGTTGATTGGACTCGAGCCCGGTCCCGCTATGGTGGGTGCTGAGCTCCAAACCACTTATACGGTGGTCTGGTCTCTAGCGCTGGCCAATGTCATCGGTGCGGGTACCTGTTTGTTGATTTCCAAACATGTCGCCTATTTGACCACCATTCGCTACGCTTTGATGGCGCCCTTTATGGTCATGGTGATCTGCTTTGCCGCGTTTCAAGCGACTCGGGATCTGGGTGATTTAGCGGCGCTGTTCGCGGTCGGGATGTTGGGTGTATTGATGAAGCGCTTTGGCTGGCCGCGACCCGCGTTTCTCATCGGTTTCGTTCTGGCCGGCGGTATGGAGACCTATCTTTATCAGGCGGTGCAATTTGACGGTTGGGGATTCCTGATCAAGCCCGGTGTTCTGATTATTGGCGGCTTGACAGCTGCTTCGATCTATTTCGGCGTGAAGTTCGGCCATACCTCAGAAGCAGAAGAGGAATCGGAGCACCGGGCACACCCGCGGCACTCGGACAAGCTGACACTACAGACGGTTTTCGCTGGGTTGATCGTGCTGCTATTCGCCTATGGTTTATATGACGCATTTCAGCAGTCCTTTTTAGGCGGTGTTTTCCCCGGCGGTGTGTGCGCACTCATGCTGGTCTTCGCGTCGATCGTCTTCTACAAGCTGGTCACCGGGCAGGTTAACGATGCGGCTAATTTCGACAATGAAGTGGAAGCGGGCTATGTAGACAACCCCGAGGTAGCGCCCATGAAAGAGTACATATTCTGGCTTGCGGGTTTTCTGGTTGCCGCCTATCTGGTTGGTTATCTGATTGCCATCGCACTCTTCTTCCTGCTGTTTTTGCGTGTCAAAGCCCAGTCTTCGTGGGGTCAAACCGCGCTGCTGACAGCTATCGCTGCCGGATTTCTCACCACCCTGGCGCATGTCATGGTTTTGGATTTCCCGCGCGGCCTGTTGCAAGACGCGGTGGCACTACCCTGGCCCATAGGCTAGCGGCGAGAGGAGAACGATCCAATGAACGGTCTGAAGATTTTGCTGATGCCTCTGGGTACGGGTGGCGAAGCGCAAGAGCGGTTGCACGGTGCGCTGGTTGTCGCCAACCGGCTTAAGGCCCACTTGCGAGTGCTGCATACCCGTATCAGTCCACAGACGATCATCCCGGACGAGGTGATGGTCCTATCCCGCAAGGCCC
>JAAEUB010000141.1 GCA_024227755.1 Paracoccaceae bacterium
GCCCGACCCGAATATCACGTCCTTTTGTGCACCCAATCTCGCGATGCGGATGATCCGAAGGGTTCATGCACCGCCCGCGGCTCAGCCCCATTGGTAACCGCATTTTCCAAAGAGTTTTCTACGCGCGGCCTTTGGGGGAAAATCAAGTTCAACACCACAAGCTGCCTTGGAGCCTGTGAACAGGGGCCGGTTGTGCTGGTTTACCCAGAAGGCGTGATGTACGGAAATGTGCAGCTTAGTGATGTTAACCGGATCATCGACGAACATCTGGTTGGCGGTAAACCTATTGAAGCACTGAAGGTGCCAAAAGACGTCTGGAGCTAATGACAGGCCCGGACTTCCCTTAAAGCAGCTTTCACTCAGAAAATGTGGCGCAACCGAACCGGCCAGTTACTTTCATGGGCCAGTTCACACCCCACCGTGCGTGTCAGAGTGATAACTGATACCACGCCCGCCATCGATCAGTACTGCGATAATAAATCTGCTCTGATCCAACGACCGCTCTTGCCCGTCAAATTCGATGGACCAGAGGTTTTCGCCATATATCGGGCACTTCGAACCCTTTTCGCCTGGCCTCCAGCATTTTCCGACACGTCCACGGCCTCTTCGTATGAGCGCCCTTGCACAAGCACGATACCGTCGCTCATTGCGCATTTGATCGAGGGATCCACCTCAATGAGGTTAAGGTTTGTCACATGCGGGTCGGCGCTTGCGGCCACACACCGGGCGGGGCCGTAAGTACCGGGTTTGCCCAGCATGATGCGTCCCTGACGGCCGCCATCGTCAATGAGGGCACGTGGGAGATTGAAGTCGCAGGGGTTCGGGTGCCGGCGAAGGCATCGCTCAAACCTCTTTTTGACCCCACCATGGAAAAGGTCAGGCGGGACCCCTACCCGAATGTGCTAGCCCGCAAATCCTGACGTGTCAGGTGGTGGAAACCACTAAGACAAAACTAAGGTTCGAAACAAAAGCCCCCTGCGCGTGGCTCATCGGGTTGAATTGGCTGGTGGGCTATACTAGTTATACCTCAATAACTTATCCGAGAGCCTTACTTGTCATCAAGGAGTATCAAAAGATGAATACGGAAATGACTCCCAAAACTCCCGCCGCCCGCTGGACAAAACCTGTTGCGATCCTCGCGCTGGTTTTCGGCGTAATGACCGTGTTTTCAGGCGGAAACGTCCTTTTCGGCCCGATGAAAGCGCAGGAAATGGCCGGTAACTTCATCTCGTTCGTGGTCTGGTTCAACTTTCTTGCTGGATTTCTTTACATTACCGCGGCGGTTGGAATTTGGCTGGGCAAAAGCTGGGCCTTACCCATGAGCATATTCATAGCAGCTGCAACCGTTCTTATCGGGCTGGCTTTCGGGTTTCAGGTGATGCAGGGCGCGGAATTTGAAATGCGGACAGTCGGTGCATTGATCCTGCGGGCCGGGCTTTGGACAGCGATTGCAATGGTGTTAGGAAAGGCTAAACCTACGTCACGAGAATCTGGTAACTAGTTAGGATTGACCATTCAAGGCAAGGGTGGCGGATGATTTTTTGCTGCGCGAGCCTGTGGCAGGAGAACGGCAAATGCGAAACGGATTAAAACTTGTTTTGATAACACTTCCGCTGGTGGCAATCGGCGCGGGTATCCTTGCATATATCGTCAAGACCAGCCCACCGCCTGAACGAAAGCCCCTTGCCGAAAGGGCTAGTGTGGTGCGCGCGATCGTCGCCGAAAGCCAGCCAATAGCCCCGCAGATCGTCGGCTTTGGCCTGGTATCGCCCGCTCGGACATATGAGGCTATCGCGCAAGTCGGGGGCAGCATCGAATGGGTCAATCCCGACCTCGAAAAAGGCGCGATCCTGCCTGCAGGGTCCGAGCTTTTGCGCCTGTCACCTGCAGATTTCAACCTTGCGATAGCCCAGGCCCGCGCCAATATCCGCGCCGCCGAGGCCAGGCTTGCGGAACTTGCAGTCTCGCAAGAAAACCAGGTCGCAGCACTTGCTATCGAAAACGAAGCACTGGCGCTGAAAACGAACGATCTGGAGCGCGCCGAGACTTTGTTCGCCGGTGGCACGGTTTCACAATCTGCCCTTGATGCAGCGCGTTCCGGCCATCTTGCCCAGCGCCAGAAGGTTCTGGCTATTGAAAGCACATTGGCGTTGATGCCCACCCAGCGCGAAGTACAGCTTGAACAGATTTCGCAGTATCAGGCCAGCCTTGAAACCGCGACGTTGAACCTTGAACGTACTGTTCTGACATTACCTTTCACCGCTCGTGCGGCCTCAGTTTCGGTCGAAACCGGGCAATATGTGCGCGTCGGCGAAGTTACGGCCATTCTGGATGGCATCGCCATGGCCGAGGTCGAGGCGCAGGTCTCCATTTCAGACATGCAAAGGTTGCTACTATCTGTCCGACCTGATGCAGGAACACTCGCCGCAGACCCGACCCTGATGACCGAGGTCCTGCGCGGACTGGAGCTTCCGTCGCAGGTAAATCTGAGGCTTGCTGATCAGGTGATAAGCTGGGCTGCGAACGTTAACCGCATCAGTGATGTGATAGACCCCAAAACCGGCACTTTGGGCGTAATAGTACAAGTCGATACCGCCTATACCAGGGTTGAACCGGGCCAACGCCCACCGCTAACCAAGGGGATGTTCGTCGAGGTTGTCCTTTCTGCCCCACCCATGCAGGGCATCGTCGTCCCCAGAAATGCGCTGCGCGACGGGCAATTGTTGATCGCTGACGCGGACAACCGGTTAAGGCTGATCGCGGTTACTGCACATCTTGTGCAAGAAGCGGTAGTGTTGATCAGGGACGGGATTGAGGAAGGCACACGTGTCATCGTCAGTGATCCAAGCCCGGTCATTCCCGGAATGCTTCTGGATGTGACGCTGGACGAGGAAATTATGGCCGAGTTGGCGGCCAAAGGCCCGGCAAGATGATCAGGTTCTTCACCGGTCACCCGACCATTGCCAACCTTCTGATGATCTTGTTTCTGGCGGCGGGTTTGTTTGTCAGCCCAAGCCTGTTGCGCGAAACCTTTCCGCGCGCCGCGCCCAGCGAAATTGAGATTTCGGTTCCCTATCCCGGTGCGCGCCCTGAAGACGTGGAAAGCGCCATTTGCGAGCGGATCGAGAACGCGTTGGACGCGGTCACGGACATCGCCAAACAGTCGTGTGAGGCACGCGAAGGATCAGCGCGCGCGGTTGTCAAAATACGCGAGGGTGCGGATTTTCAGGCTTTTGTGGCGGACGTGAAATCCGAGATTGACGCGATTGCAGATTTTCCCGACCGGGCCGAAACAGCAACCGTGCGGCCGTTGGGATTGACTGATTTTGTCGCCTCGGTGGCTATAACCGGCCCCTCCTCAAGACCTGAACTTGAGGCCTATGCCGAGGATATCCGCAGAAGAATGCTCAGGTCAGGAACCACTCCCAAGGTGGATATCAGGGGTTTTTCGACGCTTGAGCTGCATATTGCCCTGAAACCCGAAGCGCTTCGACAATTTGGCCTGTCGGTATCTGATATTGCGCAGGTGGTCGGGGCAGGCTCGCTGGATATGCCGACCGGCACCCTTGAAACCGCAAACGAGAACCTGTTGATCCGGGTCGCCGAGGAACGCCGGGACGCCGGCGATCTGGCCGATTTGATCGTGCGTTCATCGACAGGTGGCGGGCAGGTCAGGTTGGGGGATATTGCCGAGATCACAGAACAATTTGCGATGGATGATGATGTCATTTTGTTTGACGGCTTACCGGCGGCGATCTTGGATATTACCAAAACCCGAAGCGAGGATTCGCTTCGCATTATTGATGCCCTGAACACGTTTCTTGAGGCCGAACGCGAGCAGGCCCCTCCGGGCGTGATCATGGAAATCACAGCTGACGGGGCGACGGTGGTTCGCGAGCGCCTGACCTTGGTTGTTGTCAACGGGCTTCAGGGTCTGGCGCTGGTATTTGCGGTGCTATGGCTGTTCTTTGGCTTTCGTTTCGCCTTTTGGGTGGCGATGGGCCTGCCGGTATCCTTCATGGGCGGGGTCGCTTTGATGGGGTTGGTGGGGTATTCGCTGAACTTGATGACGACACTGGGCCTTTTGATTGTCATCGGCTTGCTGATGGATGACGCGATTGTCATCGCCGAAAACATTGCCCGATTGCGCGAAAAGGGTCTGAGCGCGAAAGAGGCGGCAACCCAGGGCGCGGCCCAGGTTTTCCCCAACGTACTGGCGTCATTTGGCACCACTGCGATGATCTTTGGCTCGCTTGCCTTCCTGTCCGGCGATCTTGGGGCGGTGTTGCGCGTAGTACCGGTGGTCATGCTGTTCGTCCTTTCAGTGTCTCTGGTCGAGGCCTTCCTGATCTTGCCTCATCACCTGGTTCACAGCCTTGAAGGCATGCAAAAGGACAAAGGAGTACGCGCCCGGGTCGAAGCGGCGATGGACTGGACCCGCGAACATCTGGTCGGCAGGCTGGTCGATCTGACCATCCGCTGGCGCTATGCCGTGGCTGGAATTTCCATCGCGGTATTGCTGGTGTCGGTCAGCATGATTGCTGGCGGATACCTCAAATTCACCGCCTTTCCCGAACTTGACGGGGATACCATCGTCGCCCGGGTTTTGTTGCCACAAGGCACCCCGCTGACACGCACCGAAAAAATCGTCGAGCAGCTTGAGGCTGGGCTTGTGCAGATCAACGAAGACCTGACGCCAGGGCAGCCTGATGGGGCTGAGTTGGTTCGCCACGTCTCGGTTTTTTATGGCCTTAACCGGGATTCGTTTGAAAGTGGTTCCCATGTTGCCACGGTCAGTGTTGACCTTTTGCCCTCTGCCGAACGCAATTTACGACCGGACGCGATCATGCAGGAATGGCGAAATGCAGTGGGGCCCGTTCCCGATGTGCTCAGCCTGAAATATGCCGAAAGCACAATCGGCCCAGCCGGTATCGCCATAGACATGCGCCTTAAAGGCGATGACCTAGACCAGCTTAAGGCAGCATCGGTCGAATTGCAGGACTGGATCTGGCAGTACGAGGGGGTAACATCCATCCTTGACGATCTGCGCCCGGGCAAGCGCGAATTGCAGGTCACCCTGAAGGACGCTGCCGGTCCGATGGGCGTGACCGCGGCAATGGTTGCCGATCAGTTGCGCGCAGCCTACTTCGGAACGACAATCAGCGAAATCCAGGTCGATGGAAGGGTCGTTGAAGTTACTGCGCAATATGCGTTGCAAGAGCAAGACAGCTATCGGGCTTTCGACGATTTCATGATCACACGCCCGGATGGCGCTTCCATTCCAATCAGCGTCGTGGCTCAGGTTGAGGTCGGACAAGGCGTCAGCCGGATAAACCGCGAAAACGGTATCCGCACTGTCACAATTCAGGGCACAATCGACACCCGCACCGCCAATGCAAGCGCCATAGTCAGTGATACATTAGCGCGCTTTATCCCGGATCTGCTTGAGCGCCACCCAGAGATTGAGCTTGATGTCGAAGGCCAGCGGGCCGAGGCAACCACCACTCAAAAATCCATGATGGCGGGTTTTATGATCGGGCTAATTGGCGTGTTTTTGCTGCTTTCCTTTCTTTTCCGATCATATTTGGAGCCGGTCGTGGTCATGTCGATCATTCCCCTGTCACTTGCCGGGTCAATCTTTGGCCACATGGCGATGGGGCTAAATTTTTCGATGCCCAGCCTATTGGGCTTCGTGGCTCTGGCAGGTGTGGTCGTCAACAACTCGATCCTGCTGGTGGATTTTGTCAAACATGAAAGTGACGGCGCAAATACGGTGGCGATTGCCGCCTCTCGTGCTGCACGCGCGCGTTTCAGAGCAATCTTTCTGACAACCACGACCACAAGTTTTGGCCTTTTGCCGATCCTGACTGAAACCAGCCTGCAGGCCCAGATCCTGATCCCGCTGGTCGCCAGTCTGGTTTACGGCCTTCTTGCCGCCAGCCTGATTGTCCTGTTCGTCCTGCCAGCAATCTATGCAATCCTTGACGATATGGGGCTAAGCACACTGGCGCGCGCGCGAAAGACTGAGGTCACGGCTTCCTTAGAAAATCAAAAGGCTGCTGCAGGGAAATAGACACGGCAGGAACCGCCCTACGCTCAGTTCACGGCACCTGCCAAAGCTTCAAAATAACCAGTTAATGTGTAACCCGCCGGGTGAAGCAACCGGTACATCCCTCTAGCGACTGATGCTGTACAACGCTCGAACTGGTGAGAAGCGCGCGAAGCCGACCTACCATCCGATCGAACAGCATGATGCCTCTATTCGTTGTGTCCCGGGAAAACGACGTGTTTAGGTTAAAGAGCGGTCACCGGGCGAAAGCGGATATTTGTGCCCCGACCGTCCGGGCAGACATCCCTCAAAGTCGGTTCGCAGTTCGAGTTCAGGCGCGTCCCACCGAGCACCGTATCACACGTGGAGGGCTTTGTATTTTGCCTGCAACTGCTCTTGTGTTTCCTCGTGTTCCGGGTCTGGAAGGATGCATTCAGGAGGGCAGACCTCCATACATTGGGGCTCGTCGAATGCGCCAACGCATTCGGTGCATTTGTCCGGGTCGATCTCGTAAAACTCGTCGCCCATGGTGATCGCGGTATTGGGGCATTCAGGCACGCAGGCATCGCAGTTGGTGCAGTCATCGGTGATCAGCAGAGCCATGTTCTTTCTCCGTGTCTCAAGCCTGGTTTCTCGTGATTGACATCATTGGGCGACGACCGGGGTCGCGCATGTGGCGGGCGGCCCGCTCGTCAGGACTTATTCGGCCCCGGCGCAGCCGCCGATATCGTTGACCTCATACATCACGTGATGGATGACGCCGTCGAATTTGCCCTCGAATGTGGCCGCATCCCTGACAGCGGCGTCGCGTTCCTTGGACACGGCAGCGACCTGGAAATCCTCATAGCTGTCAAAGAACAGCTCGAACGACAGATAGTATTTGGGAGCAGCGCCATCACGGGGGGTGCCCTTGAGGAAACGCAGTTGCTTCAAGCGCGGGTATTTAGCGACCAGCGGCATGTGGACCTCTTCGATATACCGATCAAAGCCTTCGGCGTCGTCGGGTACGGTGCCTTCGTAGTATGCACAAAGTGCGATCATGGTCTTATCCTTCCTCAGGCCGGTGCGATTTCAAAGATGCCGTCCAACTCGACCGGCACACCAAGCGGCAGCGAGGTCACGCCAACGCCCACCCGCGTATGTTTGCCGGCCTCGCCGAAAATCTCGGCCATCAGGTCGGATGCTGCATTCATAACGCGGGGGTGGTCAAGGAAATCGGGGGTGGCGTTGAAGAACGCGTTCAGCCGGACAACCTTTGTGACCCGATCCAGATCGCCATCACAGGCGGCCTTGAGCTGCGACAGGACATTGAGCGCGCAAAGCCGGGTTGCGGCCTCGCCATCTTCGATGCTGATCGACTCGCCAAACCGCCCCACATATTTCACCTTGCCGTCCTCCAGCGTGACCTGCCCGGCAACAACAACCAGATTGCCTGTGACAACGTAGGGCAAGTAGCTGGCGACCGGGATTGGGGGTACGGGAATGTCGATTCCCAGTTCCGCTAGGCGCGCATCAATTCTTCCTGCCATTGTTTTCCTCCAGAGAAGTTCCGCCACCGAGTGGGACCTCGGGTCAGCTCTGTTAAGGCGTAAATCAATAGATGACACAAATTCAAAAATTTTTCGGATTATTCTCTTTTCCGCATAGAAGCTTGTGCGGCATCCCCCCACGCCGGATCGCACCGGTGATGTGATGCGGGGTTCGTCCGATTAAGCAAAAACATCATCA
>JAAEUB010000142.1 GCA_024227755.1 Paracoccaceae bacterium
CAGGGGCAGGAGGAACCAGCCCATCGCCCGGACCCCACGCAGCCAAGGTTTTTGGGCGAGTTGTCGTCGTCTTTTTGAGGAGGGGTGATGTTTTGCAGCACCAAAAGCACCACGAGCATGGCCAGTGCAAAGCCACTCAGCCACAAAAACATTGGCGAGTTGGTGATCAGGTTCAGGCGGGTAACAAAATCGTCCATGCGTGCCTCAAAATACCCTTACATAAAACCCTATCCCCCATTGCTTGCCAAGCCCCTGCGCCCCATATAGATAAGCGCCAGCTTGCTCGGGGGAATGGCCCCGGAAATCAGAAGATATCAGAGAGGAATTCGAAATGTTTGTGACACCAGCTTACGCTCAGGCCGCCGGGGGCGGGGCACTTGGGGGACTTACCAGTTTGATGCCGCTGATCCTGATTTTCGGGATCATGTATTTTCTGCTGATCCGCCCTCAGCAAAAGAAGGCGAAGGAACACGCGAAGATGCTGGGTGCTCTCAGGCGCGGCGATCAGGTGGTGACAGCGGGCGGTATTCTGGCCAAGGTCACCAAGGTCAAGGATGACGGCGAGGTTGAGGTCGAGATTGCCAATGGCGTGAAAGTGCGTGTGGTGCAGGCAACCATTACCACCGTGATCTCAAAAACCGAACCGGCGAAAGCTGACTAATACAAAACTGACAGGGCGGGCAGATGCTTCATATTGAGCTGTGGAAACGACTGGTCATCATTGGCGTCGTGGTGCTGGGTTTGGTTTATGCCAGCCCGAACGGGTTTTACACGCGCGTTGAGCAACACAATGATGCGGTGCTTGAGATTGAGGCATATGGCTCAACCGCTGAGCGCGAGGCTTTGGCTTCAGCCTGGCCTGACTGGGCGCCGTCCGGGTTGGTTAATCTGGGGCTTGATCTGCGCGGCGGTGCGCATTTGCTGGCTGAGGTTCAGGTTGAGGATGTTTACGCCGCGCGCATGGATGCAATGTGGCCTGAAATCCGCGATGTGCTGCGCGATGCGCGTTCCGAGGTCGGAACCATTCGCCGTCAGGACAGCCAGCCGGACATTCTGCGGATAAAAATCAGCCAGCCCGAGGGACTGGCGCGGGCGCTGGAACTGGTGCGTGCTTTGGGTCAGCCGGTTGTGACCCTGACCGGTGTCGGCAGCATGGATATCGAAGTGGCGGGGCAGGGGGACGAGGTTATCGTCCAGCTTTCCGAGGCCGAGAAGATGGCCACCGATGACCGCACCATTCAGCAATCTCTGGAGATCATTCGCCGTCGTGTCGACGAGGTTGGCACCCGCGAGCCGACCATTCAGCGACAAGGCGAGCGGCGCATACTTATTCAGGTGCCGGGGTTGGGATCAGCGGAAGAGCTGAAGGCGCTGATTGGTACGACCGCCAAGCTGACGTTTAACCCGGTTTTGAGCCGCACTGGCGATGCGGACACGGTGCCGGGGCCACGTCAGGTGCTTTATCCTTCGATGGATGAAGAAGGGATTTTCTATGTGCTGGAGCAGACCCCGGTTGTCACCGGCGAAGAGCTGACCGACGCGCAACCCAGCTTTGACCAAAACGGACGGCCTGCGGTTAATTTCCGGTTTAATCCATCCGGGGCACGTAAGTTTGGTGATTACACGGCTGAAAATGTCGGATCACCTTTTGCCATCGTGCTGGACGGCGAGGTTATTTCGGCGCCTCGGATTAACGAACATATCCCCGGCGGATCGGGCATAATTTCAGGTAATTTCACCATCGAGGAAAGCACCAATCTGGCGGTACTTTTGCGCGCCGGTGCACTGCCTGCCGAGATGAGCTTTGAAGAAGAGCGCACCATCGGGCCGGAGCTGGGCCAAGACAGCATTGACGCGGGCAAGATCGCCAGCATCGTCGCCTTTGCCGGGGTTCTGGTTTTCATGGGGCTAAGCTATGGCCTGTTCGGGATCATCGCCAACATCGCTCTGATCCTGAATGTCGGTATGATCTTCGGGCTTTTAAGCATGATCGGGGCGACATTGACCCTGCCGGGGATCGCCGGGATCGTGTTGACGATTGGTATGGCGGTGGACGCCAATGTGCTGGTGTTTGAGCGCATACGCGAGGAACTTAAAGGCGGGCGCGGTCCGGCGCGCGCGATCGAGCTTGGCTATGAGAAAGCGCTATCGGCCATTCTGGACGCCAATATCACTACGCTGATTACCGCAACCATTCTGTTCATCGTCGGGTCCGGCCCGGTGCGCGGCTTTTCGGTCACGTTGGGCCTTGGTATTCTGACCTCGGTCTTCACGGCGATATTCGTGACCCGCCTGATGATCGTTATCTGGTTCGAGCGTAAACGCCCACGTAATTTCACCATCAAGGGTATTCATCTGGTGCCTCAGGGCTTGAACCTGGATTTCTTCCGGCGCTCGGTATTGGCGCTGGGCGGATCGGGCGCGATGATGATCGGCGCAATTGTGGTATTCCTGATGATCGGGCTGAATTTCGGTATTGATTTCAAAGGCGGCACAAGCATTCGCACAGAAAGCGTCCATGCCGTCGATATCGGCGCCTACCGGACAGCGCTTGAGCCGCTGGACCTTGGTGACATGACCATAACGGAAGTGTTCGACGTGACTTTTGGTGCTGACAAAAACGTCGCCCAGATCAGGGTTGAGGTTCAGGAGGGCGATGCCTCGATCAGTCCCGAAACCATTAGCGCGATCAAGGACGCGTTGATTGCGGTCGATGCTGACATCACATTTCCATCGGTGGAAAGCGTCGGGCCGAAGGTCTCGGGCGAGCTGGTGACAACCGCGGTCATGGCAGTTGTGGCCGCAATTGGTGCCGTTCTGGTCTATATCTGGCTTAGATTTGAGTGGCAGTTTTCGGTCGGTGCAGTTGCTGCGCTGGTGCATGACGTGGTCCTGACCATCGGTATTTTCGCCCTTGTCGGGATCAAGTTTGATCTGGCGATTATCGCGGCCTTGCTGACGATTGTGGGCTATTCGCTGAACGATACGGTGGTGGTTTTTGACCGGGTGCGTGAGAATTTACGCAAATACAAAAAGCTGGACCTGAAAGAGGTTTTGAACCTGTCGATCAACGAAACGCTCAGCCGGACGATCATGACCTCGGTGACCACTTTGGTGGCCTTGGGCGCGCTTTATGTGCTGGGTGGCGATGTCATCCGTGGCTTTGTCTTCGCGATGATCTGGGGCGTTGTGGTCGGGACATATTCCTCGGTTTTTGTTGCCTCGGCAATCTTGCTGCGACTGGGTGTAAAACGTGACTGGTCAAAGCCTGATGCCAACGCGGGCAACCAGTTTGGCAATGTGGATGCCTGAGGCGGGTCATGGAAATATCCGAGATCAGGTTTGACGGTTTAGACGGTGCAATCCCGATAGATGGCTACGGCCCCGGCTTTTTCCGAATTGCCGGGCAGGTGCTGCGCGGCCCGGTCTTGGTAACGTCTGAGGCCGCCGTAAGCTGGGGCGGTTTGGAGGATTTGGCTGCCCTTTTGGCGCTGGCAGGGCAGGTGGATGTCTTGTTCCTTGGCCTCGGGGCGGAAATGACGGCACGCCCAACTGAACTTCTGAACCAGTTAGAGGCGGCAGGGATCGGGGTTGAGCCCATGGCCAGCCCCACGGCCTGCCGGTCGTATAATGTATTGCTGGCCGACGGGCGGCGCATTGCGCTTGCGGCCCTGCCGGTTTAAGCCGGGGCATGGAATTAGCGGTTGAAAATCTGGCGGTTTCACGCGGCGGCGTGCCGGTGCTTGAGGGGGTGTCCTTTACCCTGACAGCCGGTCAGGTGTTGATCCTGCGCGGCCCTAATGGGTCAGGCAAGACCACGCTTTTACGTTGTCTGGCAGGCTTACAGCCGCCATTGGCTGGGACGGTCTCTATGCCGCCCGAAGCGATAGCTTACGGTGCCCATGCTGATGGGCTTAAGTCCACGTTAAGCGTCGCGGAAAACCTGAAGTTCTGGGCAAACATCTATGGCACTGGCGAAATTACCCGGGCAATGAACGATTTCAATCTGACCCATCTTGGTGCGCGCCCGGCGACGAACCTTTCAGCCGGACAAAAGCGACGGTTGGGTCTGGCGCGACTCTTAGTGACCGGACGCCCGGTTTGGCTGTTGGATGAGCCGACGGTTGCGCTGGATCAGGCTTCGGTCAAGATGTTTGCGGATGCGGTGCGCGCGCATGTGGCGGGCGGCGGTGCGGCGCTTATTGCCACCCATATCGACCTTGGGCTTGAGGCCGCAATCTTTGACATAGGCGCCTGCCGGGCCGATCCCGATAGCGGTGCCGCTTTGGTCGGCGCATTTGACGAGGCATTTGAATGATTGCGCTTTTGATACGCGATATGCGCCTGTCAATACGCGCAGGCGGTGGTTTCGGTCTGGGTCTGGCATTCTTCCTGATCGTAACCGTTCTGGTGCCGTTCGGGGTTGGACCAGATACGGCAATCCTGACCCGCATCGCACCTGGTATCTTGTGGATTGGGGCGCTGCTGGCCTGCCTGTTGTCGCTTGATCGGGTGTTTCAGCTGGATTTCGAGGACGGCACGCTGGATCTGCTGGCCACCGCGCCGATGCCGATGGAGGGGGCGGTGATGGTCAAGGCGTTGGTGCACTGGCTGGTCACGGGATTGCCGCTGACGCTGGCCGCGCCTTTGTTGGCGACGCTTTTGCATCTGGGGGCCGAGGGCAAGTTTTGGCTGTTCGTGACGCTGTTGATCGGCACGCCGGCCCTGTCGATGATCGGCACTTTCGGCGCGGCATTGACTGTGGGCCTGAAACGCGGCGGGCTGCTTTTGTCGCTGTTAGTGCTGCCTTTATATGTGCCGACGCTGATTTTCGGGGCCGAGGCAGCGCGACGGGGCAGCGAAGGCATGGCGGTAACGACACCGCTTTTGATGCTGGCAGGGATCACGGCAGGAGCGGTGGCATTGCTGCCATTTGCCTCGGCGGCAGCAATTCGGATTAATTTACGGTGATGTGACCATTTGCGGCGGGAATTAACTTGCTGGCACCCGTGCCTCGGCGTAGAAAATGCCCATGTCTCTTTGGCAATACGCAAACCCGGTCAAGTTCATGGCCCTGTCCGCAAAAGTCCTGCCCTGGGTTACCGGGCTGACTGTGCTGACGCTTGTCACCGGCCTGATCTGGGGCTTTTTCTTCACACCCGGGGCGGTCAATTTTGGCACGTCGGTCAAGATCATCTATATTCATGTGCCCTCGGCGATGATGGCGATCAATATCTGGATCATGATGCTGGTGACCAGCCTGGTCTGGCTGATCCGACGCCATCATGTCAGCGTTCTGGCGGCAAAATCGGCCGCCCTGATCGGGTTGACCATGACCATTATCGCGCTGATTACCGGCATGATCTGGGGTCAGCCGATGTGGGGCACCTATTGGGCCTGGGATCCGCGTCTGACGTCCTTTCTGGTGCTTTTCCTGTTTTATCTGGGGTACATGGCTTTGTGGGCTGCAGTTGAAAACCCGGACACTGCGGCAGACCTTACCTCGGTCCTTTGCATGGTCGGCTCGGTCTTTGCGCTTCTTAGCCGATACGCGGTAAACTTCTGGAATCAAGGCCTGCATCAGGGGGCAAGCCTGTCGCTTGATAAGGAAGAGAACGTCTCGGACGTATATTTTCAGCCGCTTTTACTGTGTTTGGCGGGTTTCGTGCTGTTATTTGTCACCCTGCTGCTGATCCGCACCCGATCCGAGGTACGTCGCCGCCGGGTTCAGGCATTGGAAATGCGCGAAAGGATGGCCGATGGTTGAGCTGGGAAAATATGCGGGCGCGGTGATGTCGGCCTATGGGCTGTCACTTTTAGCGCTGGCCTTGCTGACCCTGGTAAGCTGGCTGCAATCACGTAAAACCAAAGCGGCGCTCGATGCGGCCCAAGCGCGCAGAGATGCGCGAAAGGCAGAGTAAAATGGGTATCAAGATTGCGCCGATGATGGTGCTGCCGCCGCTGATTTTCGCCGGGCTCGCAGTGATGTTTTTGTTTGGGATGAACCGCGATGACCCGCGCGCCCTGCGTTCGACCCGCGAAGGGCAGACAGCCCCGGCTTTGACTATCACCCCATTGGGCGCAGGCGAGGCTTTCACCCAAGAAGCCTTGCAAAACGGACAGGTCAAGCTGGTGAATTTCTGGGCCTCGTGGTGTACGCCGTGCCGGATCGAGCACCCGCAGCTTGAGGCGATGGCGCAAGAGGGTATCGATATTTACGGCATAAACTATAAAGACGACCCGGCGAAGGCCCTCGGGTTTCTTGAGCGATTAGGCAATCCCTATGCCTCACTTGGCGCTGACCCGGACGGGCGTACGGCGCTTGACTGGGGGGTCTACGGCGTGCCTGAGACATTCGTGATCGACGGCAACGGCATTGTGATGCTCAGATTTGCCGGACCGATCACCGAGAGCATTCTGGAAAGCAAAATCCGCCCGGCGATGGAAGCAGCAGCGCTATCAGAATGAGTGGCTGCGCCACGCACTATTCTTAGCAAAATGGGGGCCAGCCCCCAAACCCCCGGAGTATTTTAGCCAAGATGAATGGGGTTTCACCTTGGCGGAAATACTCCCGCCGGAGGCTCGAGATCTGCCGAGCGAAGCGAGGCGGGCGCAAAACGCTGGCGTTTTGCGCCATGCCCAACGGGAGGAGCGCGCATCTTTGATGCGCCGACGACCGGCGGGAGCCCCCCGGTTTAGCTTAGCCCTTGGCCAGGTTCCTCAGCACGTAATGCAGCACGCCACCATTTTCGACATATTCAATCTCGACCTCGGTATCTATGCGACATTTCAAGGCAATGTCTTTGGTGCTGCCATCTTTGTAGGTGATGGTGCATGGCACTTCCGAGAGCGGTTTCAGATCGCCGGTCAGGCCGTGGATTGAAACGCTTTCATACCCGGTAAGTTTCAGGTTTTCGCGGTTGTCGCCTGCGGTAAACTCAAACGGGATCACCCCCATACCGACCAGATTAGAGCGGTGGATGCGCTCAAAGCTGGCTGCAATAACCGCTTTGACCCCTAAAAGGTTGGTACCTTTGGCGGCCCAGTCACGTGAGGAGCCAGCACCGTATTGCTCGCCGCCGAACACTACCAGTGGAATGCCTGCGTCCTGATAGGCCATCGCGGCCTCATAGATCGAGGTTTCCTGCCCATCAGGGCCAAGGGTATAGCCGCCTTCTGTGCCCGCAAGCATCTGGTTTTTAATGCGAATATTGGCAAACGTGCCGCGCATCATCACCTCGTGGTTGCCGCGCCTCGACCCGTAGGAATTGAAGTCGCGCGGGGTCACCTGACGATCGGTCAGGTAGCGCCCGGCGGGGCTGTCCTTGGCAAAAGCACCTGCGGGCGAGATGTGGTCGGTGGTGATCATGTCGCCCAGAACTGCCAGCACCCGAGCGCCTTCAATGTCTTCGATCTTGCCAGCCTCAGCCGACATACCCTGGAAATAGGGCGGGTTTTGCACGTAAGTCGAGGAGGCAGGCCAGTCATAGGTCAGGCTGTCGGTGGTAGCCACGTCCTGCCATTTTTCATCGCCTGCGAAAACGTCGGCATATTTGGACAAGAACGCCTTGCGGGTGACGGTTTTTGCCACCAGATCGGCGATCTCGTGATTGCTGGGCCAGAGGTCTTTGAGAAAGACGTCGTTACCGTCCCGGTCCTGCCCCAGCGCATCGCGCGTGAGGTCGATATTCATGTCGCCTGCCAGCGCATAGGCAACCACAAGCGGCGGTGAGGCCAGGTAATTGGCGCGGATATCGGGCGAGATGCGGCCCTCGAAGTTGCGGTTACCCGAAAGCACCGAGGTGGCAACAAGGTCGCCTTCGTGGATCGCCTTGGAAATCTCGGGCTGAAGGGGGCCGGAATTACCGATGCAGGTGGTGCAGCCATAGCCAACAAGATTGAAGCCAAGCGCGTCAAGATCGTCCTGCAATCCGGCAGCGTTAAGGTATTCGGTCACGACCTGAGATCCCGGTGCCAGCGAGGTTTTAACCCAGGGTTTCACCTGCATTCCAAGCGCGTGCGCTTTGCGCGCCACCAGCCCGGCCCCGATCAGCACATAGGGGTTTGAGGTGTTGGTGCACGATGTGATCGAGGCGATAACCACCTTGCCGGAAGACATCGAATAGTCTTCGCCTTCAACCGGAACCTGCTTGTCGAGTGGGCGTTTAAAGGTGTTGTCCATCTCGCCCGCGAATGCAGTCGTCGCATCGGAAAGCGCGATATAATCCTGCGGACGTTTGGGGCCAGAAATGGCGGGCACGATAGTGCCCATGTCAAGCTCAAGCGTGGCGGTATAGACCGGCGCGTAATCCGCACCGCGCCAGAAGCCGTTTTCCTTGGCGTAAGCCTCGACCAGAGCGATGCGGTCTTCGTCGCGGCCGGTTTGCTTTAGGTAACGCAGGGTTTCGTCATCAATCGGGAAAAAGCCACAAGTGGCACCGTATTCGGGTGCCATATTGGCAATCGTGGCGCGGTCGGGCAGGGGCAGATGGTCAAGACCGGGGCCGAAAAACTCAACAAACTTGCCGACAACACCTTGATCACGCAGCAATTTAACGACTTTAAGTACAAGATCGGTGGCAGTGGTGCCTTCGACCATTTCGCCGGTGAGTTTGAAGCCAACAACTTCGGGGATCAACATCGAAATCGGCTGACCCAGCATCGCTGCCTCGGCTTCGATGCCGCCAACGCCCCAACCAAGAACGGCCAGACCGTTGACCATGGTGGTGTGGCTGTCGGTGCCAACCAGAGTGTCTGGGTAGGCCACGTTTTCGCCGTTCTGGTCCACATCGGTCCACACGGTTTGGGCCAGATACTCGACATTGACCTGGTGGCAGATGCCGGTGCCTGGCGGTACAACGCGGAAATTGTTAAACGCTGACTGGCCCCATTTCAGGAAGGTGTAGCGTTCCAGATTACGCTCGTATTCGCGCTCGACGTTCTGGCCAAAAGCCTGAGGCGTGCCGAAATTGTCGATCATCACCGAATGGTCGATGACCAGATCAACGGGGTTCAGTGGGTTAATCTTTTCGGCGTCGCCACCCAACGCGACCAACCCGTCGCGCATGGCTGCGAGGTCCACAACCGCAGGCACGCCAGTAAAGTCCTGCATCAGGACACGGGCCGGACGATAGGCAATTTCGCGCGGGTTTTGGCCGCCTTTTTCAGCCCAGTCAGAGAAGGCTTTGATGTCGTCCAGGCTTACGGTGCGACCGCCATCCTCAAAGCGCAACATGTTTTCCAGCACCACCCGCAGGGCAGCAGGCAGGCGGCTGAAATCACCCAAACCGGCCGCTTCGGCCGCCGGGATCGAGTAATATGCAAAGTTGGCCTCGCCAACATTCAGGTTTTTGCGGGTTTTTGCATTATCTTGTCCGACTTCGATTGGCATGGGGGCACCCTTTGTTGGCTGTGTGGCAATAGTCGCTTGGACGTGCCTTACTGGCATTTGCTGTGTGAGTCTATGGGCGATAGTATACAATTGTACACCGAAATTCAAGCAGGCAAACAATTCCGTCAGAAAAAAGGTAGCAAATCTCGCAAAACCTTGATTGGCGACAATGGGGCAGGTGGGGTATGACGGATGAGAGATTGTGGAGACATTCATGCGATTGGTTGCAAACCTCTTTGTCCTGCTCATTTGGGCGGGAACGTCTATCACGGCAACACATGCCGGTGAGCGGCCATTGGTCGTGGTTGAGCTTTTCACCTCGCAAGGCTGTTCTTCGTGCCCGCCCGCGGATGCTCTTTTGGCCCGTCTGGCCGAACGCGACGACGTTCTGGCGTTGGCTTTGCATGTTGATTATTGGGATTATATCGGTTGGGCCGATGCTTTTGCGCGGCCTGAACACACGGCGCGCCAGAAGGCCTATTCCCATGTTGCGGGCATGCGCTCGATCTATACACCGCAGATGGTTATTGCGGGCTCCGACCATGTGATCGGCTCTAAACCGATGGAGATTGCTGACTATATCGAGATGTTTCGCGATAAACCGGCGCAGGTCAGCATGATAGCGCACGAAAAGGGCGGTGTTTTAAGCCTTGAGGCAAAGCCGGCCACACATGCACCTTTGCCGACCGAGATATTCGCGGTTCTGGTGCAGTTCACCGCGCTGGAAAACGTTAAGATTACCCGCGGCGAAAATGCTGGCCGCGATGTTGCCTATGTCAATGTGGTAACTGCGATGGAGAAGGTGGGGCACTGGGACGGGCAGGGGATCTTGGCGCTTGAGACCCGGTTGGACGGTGATGGCCCCGCGGCGGTTTTCCTGCAGGCAGCCGGACCCGGTGAAATTCTGGCAGCGATGCGTGTGCGTTAGGGTCCTTGATCCGATGAGGCGTGGCCAGCAGGCATCTGCCAGCGACGGTGCGCCCACAAATACTGGCCCATATTCGCCCGCACCCGCGCCTCGAGGCTGTCATTGACTGCCTGCATCATGGTTTTGGGGTCGGAATGCGGGATTGGATCCTCGATCACTACCTGAAAATCCAATCCGTTTTGCTGCCTGATAGCATAGGCCGGGATCAAGACGGCGTCGTATTTCAGTGCCAGTTCAGCCGCCGAAAGAGGGGTCATGACCGGGTGGCCAAAAAAGCTCAGCTTTGCCCCGTCAAAGTCGCGCTGATCGGGTAGAAGTGCGATCATGTTGCCGGCACGCAAATGTCTGATCATGCCGCCCAGTCCGCGCCTGCCAACCGGAAAGGACGGCGCGGCAATTGCTTTTAGGTGGCTGGTATAATGGCGGTTAAAAAACACGTTTTTCATTGGCCGGTACAGCCCGCCCACCTGGTGGCCCGCGCGGCAGAACATAGCGCGCAGCACGTCGTAATTCCCAAAATGCCCGGAAACGGCGATGATAGGTTTTTGCGCCTCAAGCGCCGCTTCAAGTACGCTGACCCCGGGACCTTGCATTTCAAGGTTTTGGATGCGGTGGAAAAGGCCTTTGCGCGAATACATTTCGGCAACCATACGGCCAGCGTTGTTCGCCGCGGCGCGGCTGATGCGAGCTATTTCATCGGCAGAGAGTTCCGGACAGACCCGGTCCAGGTTATCGCGCGCGCGCTTTGCATGCCCGGTTAACGGGGTCAGGACAGAGGAGGAAAGCCAGCCGTAAAAGGGGATGCGCCAGGTGTATGGCAGGATTTTTGGTGCGGTCAGAAGGAAGACCATCACAAGGTTGGTCAGCCATGCTCCCGGCCCCTTGTCTCGCATGTATCAGCCCGTTCCGTGAAGGTGAATTTACTGCAACAGACATAAACCGGGCGCCGCGCCGGTACAAGCAATTCGGGGGAAGGTGAATCTCTCACTAATACCCGTGGTGTTATTCATCCTCGGCGATCAGCAATATCTCACCCGACGCCTCAAGGTCGCGAATGGATCCGATAACGGCGTTCATCGCAGCCTCGCCTTCTGCCGCTTTCACATTGCCGAGATTTTCCATTTCTTCGCGCAATTGTTCGGCCATGCGTTTGGACATTGCACCAAGGATAAATTCGACGACATCGGCAAGATCGTCGGTTGCGGTGGCAAGGGCGGTGATCAATTGGGCCTGATCGATGTCGCGGGTGATTTTTGGCACGTCTCGCGGGTCAATGCGTGAAGGGATATTGGCGAAGGTGAAAATTGCCTTGCGCACCTCCGAGGCAAAGGTGGCGTCGTCTTCGTCCAGCCCCTGCAATACCTCATCGCGGGTCGCTGCGGGCGAGAAGTTGAGGATTGCCCCGACCCGTTCGACCGGCCCGTCTGCGAACGCGCTGGCGGGCTGGGCGTCGAGCTGTTCAGCCAAAGAGCGACCAACTTTTTCCACTATTTCAGGCGATATTGAGCCGGTCAGGGACAGGGCATAGGCGATCTGGCGCGCCTTTTTTCCGGGCAGGTTGCCAAGAAGTTCCGCCGCCTTCGAGACTTTCAGCTTGGATAAGAGGACCGCCGCTATTTCCGTGCTTTCCTCCTCAAGCACCGGAAGCAGGCGGGCTGCGTCGAGACCGGCGATGGTATCCCATGGATTACCGGTTAGCTTGACCCCGCCCTGCCTGCGAATCCGTGTGGCAATAGCTTCGGAAATGGAGCCGTTGAGCACTGACAAGGCGCCTTCCAGCCCGCTGGGAAATGACAGGCCGATATCTTCGATCTCGCTGACAAATTCGTTAACCACGCAGCGCAAGGTGGCCCGGTTAACAAACCGCATTTGCGACATTTGCACGGTCAGTTCTTCCTGAATGTCATCGGGCAGCGAAGCAAGGTTGACCTCAACCCCTTCGGACAGAAGCAGGCGCACAATCACCGCGGCTTTCTTGCGTTTTGACAGACGCGCGTGCGAAGGCGCGCCGATATCAGCAGGCGCGCCAGCGAGGGCCGGAAGGTCGGCCCCGCCGCCGGGGTTTTCCCCCAATGTTGCCAAAGCGTTTGCCAGCGTAACCTCCCGCGTCAAATGTCGGGGTCACAAAAGCAGACAGGTCTTAATAGCGCCTTACGTTCTCGCCGGTTTCATCCTTAAAATCCGAACTTTATCCGTTTTCCTTAAATACCCGCGCGAAAATCGTGTCGACGTGTTTGGTGTGATAGCCAAGGTCAAACTTGTCCTCGATCTCGGCCGGGCTGAGGGCGGCGGTAACCTCGTCATCGGCCAGAAGTTCGGTTTTGAAATCCTTGCCTTCCTCCCAGACTTTCATCGCGTTGCGCTGAACCAGCTTATAGCTGTCCTCGCGGCTGAGACCGGCCTGTGTAAGCGCAAGAAGGACACGTTGGGAATGGATCAACCCACGGAATTTATTCATGTTGGTCAGCATGTTATCGGGGTAGATCACCAGTTTTTCGACCACGGATGTCAAACGGCTTAGCGCGAAATCGAGGGTAATGGTGGTGTCAGGGCCGATATTACGCTCAACTGACGAATGCGAGATGTCGCGTTCATGCCAAAGCGTGACATTTTCAAGCGCCGGAACCACCGCCATGCGCACAAGCCGCGCCAGACCAGTCAGGTTTTCTGTCAAAATTGGGTTGCGCTTGTGTGGCATCGCCGATGAGCCTTTTTGGCCTTTTGAGAAGAACTCTTCCGCTTCCAGAACCTCAGTGCGCTGCATATGGCGCACTTCAGTGGCAATGTTTTCGATCGAAGCACCGACCACGGCGAGGGCTGCGAAAAAGGCGGCGTGGCGGTCACGCGGTATTACCTGCGTCGAAATCGGTTCCGGCGTCAGGCCAAGCTGGGCACAGACATGATCCTCGACCGCTGGGTCGATATTGGCGAATGTGCCGATAGCGCCGGAAATGGCGCCTGTGGCAATCTCTTTGCGCGCTTTCTTGAGGCGGTTCAGGTTGCGGTCCATTTCGGCGTAAAAGCGTGCAAAAGTCAGCCCCATCGTGGTGGGTTCGGCGTGGATGCCATGGCTGCGGCCTATGCGCACCGTGTCTTTGTGCTCAAAGGCACGTTTTTTCAGGGCAGCCAGCAGACCATTCATGTCGCTGATCAGAATGTCAGTGGCGCGCACAAGCTGGACGTTGAAGCAGGTGTCCAAAACGTCCGAGCTGGTCATGCCCTGATGCACAAAGCGCGCTTCGTCGTTTCCGATGATCTCGGCGAGGTGGGTCAGGAAGGCGATGACGTCGTGTTTGGTAACTGCCTCGATCTCGTCAATGCGCGCGACATCAAAGGTGGCGTCCTTTGCGTTCCAGACAGCCTTGGCGTTTTCACGTGGAATCACCCCCAGTTCGGCCTGAGCGTCGCAGGCATGTGCTTCTATCTCGTACCAGATGCGAAACTTGGTCTCGGGCGACCAGATGGCGACCATTTCGGGGCGGGAATAGCGGGGGATCATGGAATGCGACCTTTTCATTTGAGCAGCGATTGCGCAGGTCTTAGACTGACCGTGTGCGCACGGCAAGGTGTGCGTGGATTTTGGGGGAAGCGTGCCGGAACTAAGTGACTTTGAAGGGCGCTGGCGGATTGCACGCCGGATCGAGGATGCCTTGGCGGGCGCCACCGGTCTGTTTGATGGCATTGCCATGTTCACCCGTGTGGAAGCCGGGCTGCTTTATGAGGAGGCGGGCGAATTGCGCCTGCCGGATCAGGCAGGGATGCGGGCGACACGGCGTTATCTGTGGCGCGAGGCGCAGGGCGGCGTGGATGTATGTTTCGAAGATGGCTCGGATTTTCACCACATAGATCTGGGGCGCAATGTGGTAACTGCCTGGCACGATTGCCTGCCGGATCTATACGAGGTCAGTTATAACTTTAGCCATTGGCCGGACTGGCGGGCGATCTGGCGGGTGCGTGGGCCGAAAAAAGACTATACCCTGATCACCGATTACCGGCGGCACACACGGGATGAAGAAAGCCCGTAGGCGCGCGCGCAGGGCGGCATGTGCCCAAAGCGTGACGGTCCGTCATTTCACCCGTGCGCGCTAACAGGCTTGCGCCCAGGGTGTAAGCTGGTGCAAAACGGGCACGACACGGGCTGACAGAGGATATCAACCATGGCGACGACAATGAATAACAGGGTTTTAAGCGAGGTTTTTGGGGCCGATAGCGGTACCGGGCAACGCGTGAAACAAGTGGTACTGGTGCTGGCGGGGATCGCCGCACTTGCAATAGCTGCCAAGATTCGGGTGCCGATGTGGCCAGTGCCGATCACCATGCAGACCTTGGTGGTGCTGACAATTGGTGCAAGTTTCGGCACGCGACTGGGGCTGGCAACTTTGCTTGGCTACGTTGCGCTGGGCGCTGCAGGCGTTGCGGTTTTCGCCGGTGACAATGCCGGGCTGGCCTATCTGATGGGACCAACCGGTGGCTATCTGGTGGGTTTCGTTGCCGCAGCTGCCCTGATGGGTACTTTGGCGCGCAAGGGTTGGGACCGGACCGTTGCGGGCATGGCTGGTGCGATGGTTCTGGGTAATGCGGTGATTTATGCATTTGGTCTGGCCGGGATGGCGTGGCTGTTTGCCGCCGACAAGGGAATGGGTTGGGTCATGCAATACGGCATGCTGAATTTCCTGGCTGGCGACGCGGTGAAGCTGGTTTTGGCCGCGCTTATCGTACCGGGTGTGTGGAAACTGGTTCGGCGCTGAATACCCAATTAAGCGTTATCAAATTGAGAGGCGCAGCCCGTAGGGGCCGCGCCTCGCTTTGTTTTTAAGGACGATGGGCCTAACCGGTCCCGTCACCCTGATGTTGCTTAAATCCGGCTTGTTTGGCGGCGCAGAAACCGCCGTAATGCGGTGGTTTAAAGCGCGGGTATTTCGCGAAAATCAGCCACCCGAAAATGCTCTCACACTTGGGCTTTTGAATGCCACCAGATGCGTACCTCGGATGCCAGACCGTCGGGGGTAAAACGCGCCGTAAGCAGCCCATCGAGATCAAGGCGCGGCAGAGGGTCGCCCGGTTGGCGGTCTGGCAGGCCGGTGCCGGTCGAGGCCGCCCAGATCTCAAACAATTCCTCGCTGGCGACCTGATAATTGACATGCCAATGGGCGATACCCGCATCAGGTTCCTCGGATAAAACCTTGTAATCAAGGTGGATATCGCGTTGCAGAAGTATACGATCCCAGTAGATCTTCAGCTCGTCCGGGCCGACCTGAAGGGCGAATGGCGTGTTGTGATAATGCCCGTCGGGGGTGAAAAGTTCTGCGAAACCGGGGCTGTCCTGCCCCTCCCAGACCCGCTTGTAGGCGGCCATGAAATCGTGAATGCTCAAACGTGCCTCCTTAGGATATCAGTAATCGTCACCGCCGCCCTGCTGCCATTGCTGGACCAGATTGCCAAAGCGGGTGAACTGCGCCTCAAAGGAAAGGTCAATCGTGCCGATGGGGCCGTGGCGCTGCTTGCCGATGATGACCTCGGCGCGTCCATGCAGGCGCGCCATGTCGTCTTGCCATGTTGCCGTGGCCTCCAGGTTATTTTCCTCGGGCTTTTCGCGCTCTTTATAATACTCGCCGCGATAGACGAACATGACCACGTCAGCGTCCTGCTCGATCGAGCCTGATTCGCGTAAGTCGCTAAGCTGTGGGCGCTTGTCGTCGCGGTTTTCGACCTGACGGCTGAGCTGGGAAAGGGCAACGACCGGGATTTCCAGTTCCTTGGCAATGGCTTTCAGCCCCATGGAAATCTCGCCAATTTCCTGCACCCGGTTCTCAGACGAGCCGCGCACCAGTTGCAGGTAATCGACGATCAGAAGGTCAAGCCCGTGGGTACGTTTCAGACGCCGGGCGCGGGCGGCAAGTTGGGCGATGGGCAGAGCGGCGGTGTCGTCGATATAAAGCGGGCAGGCCTCGAGCGCCTTGGCGGCGTCAACAAAGCGGCGAAATTCGCCTTCGTCCATGTCGCCCTGCCTGATCTTATGCGAGGAAATCTCAGACGCTTCAGAAAGGATGCGGCCCGCAAGCTGCTCAGCGCTCATCTCAAGCGAGAAGAAACCGACAACGCCGCCGTCAACCGCGCCCTCGCCGCCCTCGCGAAGGGTGCCTTTGCGGTAAGCCTTGGCGACGTTAAAGGCGATATTGGTAGCAAGCGAGGTTTTACCCATAGAAGGCCGGCCCGCCAGAATAAGCAGGTCCGAGCGGTGCAACCCGCCAAGCTTGCGGTCAAGGTCGGTCAGGCCTGTTGAAAGCCCCGCAAGTCCACCTTCACGCTCATAAGCCGCGTTCGCCACATTAACTGCATCGGTTACAGCCTTGAGAAAGCTTTGAAAACCGGTTTCCGATTGGCCCTGTTCACCCAACTGATAGAGCGCCTGCTCGGCTTCGATAATCTGGTCTTTAGGCTCGGAAACTACGTCAACCTTGGCGGCCTTGGCTGAAATGTCACCGCCAAGACGAATAAGTTCGCGCCGGATCGCGAGGTCATAGATCATCTGGGCATAATCACGCGCGGCGAACGAGCTGATTGCGGCCCCGGCCAGACGGGCAAGGTAGGCTGGGCCGCCCAGTTCTTTCAGCCCCTCATCATCCTCCATGAATGCCTTAAGGGTTACCGGGCTGGCCAGCGCGTTCTTGGTGATACGTGAGGCGGCAATCTCGTAAATACGCGCATGTACGGGTTCGTAAAAATGGCTTTCGTTCAGGATCGCCGCGACACGGTCAAAGACGTCGTTATTGGTTAAAATCGCGCCCAGAAGCTGCTGTTCAGCCTCGATGTGGTGGGGCATGAGTTCGGGGGCGGTGCCGTCTGCCTGCCCGTCATTAATCGCGCTGATCTCGTTCATAATCTGCCCATTCCTGTCCGGTATCCGGCCTGTCCGGCATCTGTCCTGTCAGGTATTTGGTTTAAGCCACGAGGGCCGGGTGATCAAATTGTATGTTTCGGTGGACGCTTTTGTGGATAAATCAGCCTACCACATTTACCGTAGGAAGTCACACCTCATACCATATCTGGGAATTACCCGCGTGCTTCCTGCCATTCGCGCGGGGCGTTCAGAAAAGCCTCGACCTCGGATAATGTCGCATTATCAAACGCCTTTTGCGCCTTAGCTTCGGACAGCACGTCGGCCCATGTACATAAATGGTGAAGCTGAACCCCATGATCTGCCAGCGTTTTTTCGGTCTCGGGAAAAATGCCGTAATAAAAAATAACCGCCGTGTGGGCGCAGGTGGCCCCGGTTTCGCGAATGGCGTCAACGAAAGACAGTTTTGAGCCGCCATCGGTGGTCAGATCCTCGACCAAAAGAACGCGCTGTCCTTCTTGCATACTGCCTTCGATGCGCGCACCGCGCCCGTAGCCTTTGGGTTTTTTGCGCACATAGGTCATCGGCAGGGCCAGGCGTTCGGCCATCAAAGCGGCAAAGGGAATGCCTGCAGTTTCGCCACCAGCGATATTGTCAAACGCTTCAAAGCCCGCATCGCGCATCACGGTAACGGCCAGAAAATCCATCAAGATTGAGCGGATGCGTGGGTGGCTTATCGGTGTGCGGCAGTCGATATAGGTCGGGCTGGGCAGGCCGGATGCCAGCGTGAAAGGCTCTTTAGCATTGAAGTGTACTGCTTTGATTTCCAACAACATTCGAGCAGTCAGCCGGGCCATCTCGGCTTTGGTGGGGAAGGCGGATGGGATCATGATTGCGGCTCCTGAAACAAGAGATTTTGTGGGGGATAAGAAAATTCGAATTTTCTTGGTAAATATCTTCGAAGAAATTTGCGGTGCTTCATTGCACGACCCAATGCAAAGGAAAGCCGGGGTCGAAAAGACTGACCGGACCTTCGTCGGAGTTGATTTTGGTTGGGTAGGCAACCGGCGCGCCCTTGGTCAGGGTGATGCGTTCCTCATTGGCGGGCAGCCCGTAAAAGTCGGGGCCGTTCAGCGAGGTGAAAGCCTCGAGATGTTCAAGCGCGCCTTCGGCCTCGAACACTTCTGCAAGACAGGACATGGTATTGGTGGCGCTGAAACAGCCAGCACAGCCACAGGCGGTTTCCTTCAACTGGTCGACATGCGGCGCCGAATCTGTGCCGAGGAAAAAACGCGCATCGCCAGAGGTTGCGGCGGCGACAAGGGCCAGGCGGTGGTCCTCGCGTTTGGCAACTGGCAGGCAATAATAATGCGGCTTGATACCCCCGACCAGAATGTGGTTTCGATTGATGATCAGATGATGCGTGGTGATGGTTGCGGCAAGGTTTTTATCCGCGGATTTGACGTAATCCACCCCGTCTTCGGTGGTGATATGCTCCATCACTATTTTAAGGTTCGGGTGCGCCTTGCGAATGGGGTCAAGGACACGGTCGATAAACACCTTTTCGCGGTCGAAGATGTCAATTTCCGGGTCCGTAACCTCGCCGTGAACACAAAGGGGAAGTCCAATTTCAGACATGCGTTCAAATACATCGCGGACTTTGTTAAAGTCGCTGACTCCGGAGGCGGAATTGGTCGTGGCACCTGCGGGATAAAGTTTTACCGCCGTGATCAGTCCCGCTTTCGCGGCTTGTGCCACGTCATCTGGGTCAGTGTTTTCGGTCAGATAAAGCGTCATCAGAGGGGTGAAATCTATGCCTTGTGGTATGGCTGCCAGAATACGACCCTGGTACGCCGCGGCATCTGCGCCGGTCACAACCGGAGGGACAAGGTTCGGCATGATGATGGCGCGGGCAAAATGACGGGTGGTTTCGGGCAATACGGCCCTGAGCATCGCGCCATCGCGCAGATGCAGATGCCAGTCATCGGGGCGTCTTATTGTCAGCTTCATGCTCATCGGCACGAGGGATAGCGCGTCATGGCGCCGGGAGCCAGCGGTTTTCAGACCTTGAGGCGATCAAAGATCGAGAGTGCTTTTGGAGGCAGACCAGTTTGCTGTCCGCATTTCGACGACGTGCCCTGCCTGCCGATTTTAGTTGGTCAGGTCTATTAAGATCCTGCGCCTGCGGATGCGTTTTGCCGTTTCATATGCCTTGGTGAACCAGAGCCGTAGACGATACCCACGTCGGCCCGTTTTCAGGAGGCGATTAAACAAGGTGCTGTCAAGCTCGCCTTTGGCCGCCGCCTGAACAACTGCTGGCAGGACATTCATGCTGATCAAATCAATCTCGATATCCGAGCCAAAGTGACGGCAAGGCAGGGATCGTACATTCTTAGATTTGAAAAGTCTGGCATGCATGGCGTCTTCGCAAACCTCAGGGTCAAAGACGACAAATACCTGCCCCGCGTTTTCACACATTTCCGGGGCATAGCCATAGCGGTCGCTGAAAGAAACGTCGCGCATCGCCGGGAAGCGTTTGTCCCAATCGGCATGGGCCGGGTCAAGGGTTGCCTGCGGTGAGACAAGAATAATATCGGCACCCGTGGCCACGACCGAGAACGCCGCCGCAGCGTAACCACACATATCGGCGCCGTAGAAAACCACCCGGTCAAAATCTTCAAAAAACCCGTCGTCAACCAACCGGTCGAAGTAACCATAAACGAAGTGCGAGCGAAACCAGCTGTCCTGATGGGCGATGAGGCAAAGGCTGGACCAGTCCTGGCCCTCGCTTAAGCGCCAGCCCAGTGGTTTTCCGGAAGGGTCGTCGGCACGGATATCCTCGGCACGCTCGAAGGTGACGAGCAAGGTGGTACCTTCGTCGCTGAACACCACCGAGTGGTGCTTGCCGATGGGCTCAAAATAACCGCGCGTTTCACCTTGCTCTTCCAGCTGTTCCAGCCAATCGCTGAAACTTACCGGGTCGGTGTTCGCCGTGTCGGTTATTGCGCCAATGCCCATGGTTAACTCCTGTCTGTTTAGCTGCATATTTTTGTTGGTTCATTTATGCGCAGCGAAAACGGGTCAAATAAGGGGGGATATGTGTCAATATCGGGGAAATGTGCGCACCAAATTGGCCATTGTTGCCAAGTTGGGATCAATCCTTAGTTGTGTTAGCGGATTGTGCATGCTGGAACAGTCGTCGGGCCAATGCCACCGGCATGGGACGCGCCGACGGGGTCATGATCAGACGACCAAGAAGGGCGCGGTTCGGTTCCTCTTTCAAAAGCTCGGCAAGGCGGGACTTTCGCCACGAAACCGCAGCCTCGTGCAGGCGCATAAGTTGTGGATCAGCCCGTAATTCGGCCAGCGGGCCATCGCGAAGCCTGTCTGCGGCGCGAATCGAGTTATCTTCGACCGCGCACCAATTGCGTTCGCTCCAATAATCCAGCCCCAGCAAGTCGGCGTCATGTACCGCGCGGCCCCGGTCACGTTTCAGGATATAGCTTTCCATTGCGCCAAGCGGGTAGTGATTTAGCTGTACCAGCCCATAGTTTTTACGTCCGAAGGGCGAAAATATTTGTTTGCGGCGAAATCTGGGATCAAGCTCACGACCCTCGCCGTCATACCAGCGGGTTTTATCAACCTCGCCATCGACTGGACTGCGGGGCCGGTGAACGCCCAGTTTTCCGTATGCACCGTTGTTTTTATAGAGTGTTTTGAACATGAAGGCGCGCCACGGCCATGGCATTAGTTCGGGTGCAGCACGGGTGAAACTTTCGCTTACCGGAGCGTCAACATATTCAACTTGCCCGCAATTGCCAAACAGCCGCCAGGTCAGGGTGATGGCGTCCGCCTTGGGCAGGGCGGCGATTAGCGCGCCAAGGGTGTTGTCGCCGGTGTGAATATTGACGAATTCGTCAATATCGAGGGTCAGCAGCCAGTCAGCGTTTTTAACCAACGGGTGCTTGTCTGCGGTCTTCAGGGCAGTCCATTGCACCCCTCCGGTATGAGGGCCATCGTTGCGAATGTGGCAAAGCCAGCCCATTTCCTCAAGCCGGTCGAGCATGGCGTCGGTGCCATCATCGCAATCATTCGAGAAAACCAGAAAATCGGTAAAACCAATGCCCCGGTGATGGGCCAGCCATTCAAGCACAAACGCGCCTTCGTTGCGTATGGTGAGAACGGCTGTGGCCTTCATCCCTACCAGTCCTTCAAAAAGGCCACGACCTTTTTATTCGAGGGTTTGGGGAAGTAGGTCAGCCCAGCCTTATGCATGGCGTCAAAAACCGCCTTAACACCCTTTTGCCCGATCCATTGCGGGTGCAGCTCAATCACCGCGCCGCGAAGTGATGAAAGATCAGCATATGGCAGTATTTTCGCCTCGGCACCTTCAATGTCACAAACCAGAAAACTTGGTTTGATTTCTTTGAAAGTTGCTTTGATCCCGCGCACCTCAATTTCTTCGACCGATATCACCGGGCTGTTTTTACCTTCTGGTTCTTCCTCCATGGATGAGGCAAGGAAGTTTTCACGGATGTAGAAATTGGCCTTGCCTTTGCGTTGGCCAAGAAGAGCATTGTGAACCTCAACATTGTCCACATCGTTGGCTTCGTGCATATGCTTGATATGGGGGATAAGGGCTGGGTTGGCTTCAAAGGCATAAACCTTGGATACGTTGCGGTTTCGTGCCATGAAGGTGGACATATAGCCGATGCCAGCGCCCAGTTCGATCACCACATCTTCGGGCCGGACCATTGCCTTGACCGCTTCCACCTCGCGTCGTTCATAATTGCCCAATCTCAAGGCTCGACGGCGTTTCCGGTCGATAATACGGGTGTCATTGGGTATTCTCATTCCGCGCGAGCGGAAGAACTCGGGCGTACCTTTGGGGTGCTCAACCTGAAATGATGCCTGGGGCAAGTTATCTTTCATCCTGATGTCCTTTCTCACTTACTACTTCACATTTTCAACAAAGACCTAGTTGTCCATATCCAGAGCGAGTGAGAATGCCACGCGCTCCAATTCAGTCAGTTTTGTTTCCAGCGCCTGAGCATAAAGGTCCGAAAACTCAGGGTTTTGGTGCAACTCGGCAGCTTTTGCCTTGTGCCATGCCAGCCCCGCCTCGTGCAGCGCCAGTAAATCCGTATCTGCACACAGTCGCTCAAGTTCGGCGCGCAGGCGCGGGATGTTGCGTTTGATGGTGTTGTCGGGATTGTCCGACCAGTCCATGCGCACCCAGTAATTGATGCCGATGGAGCGATCGACATGTAATGCGCGACCACGCTGGCGTTTTATCAGGTAACTTTCGGCCGAGCGCAGCGCATAATGGTTAAGCTGCAGCAGGTCATAGCCGACGGTTTTAAGGTTGCTGCGCCAGCCCTTGTCTTTCACTTCATCGCTTATCGGTTGTCCCGAGCCATTGACCCATGCAACCTTGCCGCGCTTACCTTCTTTCAGCTTATTAGGCCGGTGGCAGGACAGCTTTTCATAGGCACCGATGTTTTTGACCATCGCCTTGAAGCCCCAGACGATGTGCGGCTTGGGGCAGTGTTTTGGGGCGGCGTGGTCGAACTGGTCGATAACCAGCTTTTCGTTCAGTCGTGTGACGTTATTGTGACCAAACAGCCGCCAGGTCATCGCCACGTTGGTGGCGTCTGGCACCCGTGCCAGAAAATCGTCGAGTGTGCCGTTACCAACGCGCACATTGATGAACTCATCCACGTCGATGTGAATGACCCATTCAGCGTTTTTAATCACGGGTTCGTTCAGTGACTGGTTCAGGGCGTATTGCTGTGGTGAATTACCCTTCCAGTTGTCGTTATTGCGGTGCTCAAGCACGCCAAGTTCCTGCAACCTGTCCAAAAGCTGGGAAGTGCCGTCGGAACAGGCATTGGTGTAGATGATGAAATTGTCGATACCGATGGACCGGTGATAGGCGACCCATTCAAGAATGTATGGCGCCTCGTCCTTCATGCAGCCGACAATAACCTTGCCTGAATTTCCTTTTGGCAGGTCGCGGCGGGTGATTTCGCTATAGGGTGCTGCCAGTTCCGCCTCGTTCACCCGACCAGTATTGTTATGCGGGGCAAAGCGGCCACCGTTCAGGTCGGCAAAGTTTTCCTGTGCCTGTTTGCTCAGGAGCTTTTGCGCCACCGGGCTAAGGGTGGTTTCCTTCTCAGTTTCAATGCTTTCGCGTGTTTCCTTTAGCGCCGCGCGGGTGGAATTATTGATCCGAGGTAAAATGGCGGTGACAAATTGGCTGGCCCGAAATCCTCTGGTGGCGTCAGCCTCGCTCCAGATCGGCAGGGCGCGGTCGCGTTTCAGGCTGTAGCGGGTCAATGCGCGGTGTTTTTTCAAAAGGGATCTGTTGCCCTTTTCAAAGTGCTTTGAGAAACCCACTAAAGTGCCAGGAGCAATCGGGTCGCCATCAACGCTGACCGAGGTTAAAAGCCGTCGCCAAAGTTGGCGCGGTATGATGCGGCCCTTGCCCAGAAGGGCGACCAGAAGGGTGTTTATTTGACGCATCCGTGCAAGGCTGGCAGCCGATAGCTGAGCGGGATGGTGAATATCAGATACTTTGCCAATATTATCAGTAATATCAAACGTTTCGCAGGTTTCTTTAACGATCAGATCACTGGTGAAGCATAACGGGTCGTAGGGGCGGAATGTCACGCTATCTGGTCCAAAAACCTGTTCCCAGGCATCCTGAAGCCCGACATAATCCAGCCAGAACGGGGGTGCCTGAATATCCGGGAAAGCATGGGCAGCAGGGTTGAATTCTTTCCACCCTTCCAATGCCAAATCATGCCAGCTTGCGCCAGCTTCCGGTTTCGTGCTGTCGGCCAACTCGATTTCCTGAGCCAGAGACGCGGTACGCCCGGAAAGTATGGCCTCGCCGTAATGGCGCGTTAAGACCCGCGCCTGTTCATCGAGATGGGCGACAATAGTAATGTCGTCAGACAGAGGCAGTAATAGTGCGCGCAGCCGCTCAATGGCGCTTTTGGTGGGAAGGGTGCAAAGCTGCTCGGCTGACAGGATAAGCGTATGCGGATCGTGCTTGGCCACTTCGTCGGACAATTCGCGGGCAAGCTTCTCACGCAAGCTTTGTTGTTTTTCAGGCGTGGCAGCACCGCGGTTAAAACGCAGATTATCGACGTCGGCGGGGTCGCTGACCGCCATATAAAGCCGCGTATGGTTGGAGCCACCGGCCGCGCGTGGGAAAAGAATACCCTTTTTTGCCAGCAGATCGCGCTTTTCCTGCAACACCGCTTGGATGTCTTTAGCACCGCACTCGCTGAGGCCGATATGTAGGATAACTCTCACTGGGTTACGCTTTCTTTGCCTGCCTGATCAGCGGGGCGGTTTCGATTGGCATTGGCAATGCCCCACCACGGCAGGTCACGGCCAATAAAGGCGGAAACTTTAGCTTTGGCATCGGGGTCTTCAATGCTATAGGCCAGAAAATCTTTCGAATTACCAAATACTTGCCGACAGAAGGCAGTATGACCTTCGATCCAGCGGATGCGGTCCCCGTCTGACTTTCCCCAGCCTGAGGGTAGTCCGGGAACCGAAGCTTTTGGCAGGCGGCTGCGGCCCAGATTTGACCAGCGCCCTATCGAGTCTGACATTTCGGCCGCGTCACGAATTGTCAGGATGAACTTGGCGCCGGGATGGTGCGCGCGGATCGCGGATATCAGCCCCCAATCGGTTTGCGGCCACAGGTTCAGCCCCTCGCGGACAATGTCAATCTCGCTGAAGGCGTCAAATTCCTCCATCATTGCCAAGGGGTCGCCGGTATTGAAATACCCGCGATACATCAGGCGCCCGACAAAGGCGCGCTTGAGGCGATCACCATCGCTTTGCCCGGCCCGGATGCGCCAGTCTGCGACCCTCAGCCCGGCCTCGGAAAGTGCTTTGCCCAGAGAGGTGGTGCCAGATTTCGGCAATCCCAGATTTATCACCCTAAGCCGCGCCATCAGGTCAGCTCCAGCAATTCAAGCAGGGCCTGTTCTTTTTCGCCAATCGCTGAGGCCGTCAAAAGCTGAGACCGCATTTCCTGATATTCCGGCTGCGCCAGTAATTCGTCGCGCTTGGCAATATGAAGCGCCACTGTTTTTGCGTGCAGCTTGGCGATTTCAGGCTCTGCTAAAAGCGCCTTCATCTCTTTCTTAAGTCTGGGCAACAGACGCTGGATCGAAGTTTCATGCCACCCGGCATCATTGCGCTCGCGCCAATAAAGGTCGTCAAAGGCCCGGTTTTCACGGTTCACATCGCCGCGGTCATTCTTGACCATATAACTGTCGAGCGAACGCAGCGCATAGTGGTTCAAAGTGGCAAAGTCGCGTGCGCCCTGGGCTGGAAATTTGCGGATACGGTTCTTGTTGGCGGCGGCGCGAAACTTCCACTGCACCTCGCGGCCCGAGCCATCCGTCCAAACGGGCCGGTCCTCTTTAGCGACGTCTTTTTTGATGAAGGGTCGGTGCGCACCGATATACGCCATTGGAAAGTCTTTACGAAACAGGGTTTTAACTTCGATGGCTGTTTGGTCGGTCCAGATATCCGGGTTGTGGGTCTTGGTGAATTGTCCGATCACAGGGCGATCTTCAAACGCCTCGATGCCTTGATTTGCAAAGAACTGGAATGTGACAGATATGGCATGTGGGTTTTTGCAGGCCGCAATCAGTTCGGGAATTGTGCCTTTTCCTCCATGAATGTTCAAAAACTCATCGACATCGGCGACCCAGACCCAGTCGGCCTGTCTTACCACCTTTTGCTTGCGCGCGTCTTTAAGCGCCTCCATCTGGTAGGCGCGGCCCTGGGCCGGATTGGGCAAGTGCTGAACAATTCCGCGCGCCGCTAAGGCGTCCAGCAATGTGTCGGTTCCATCCGTGCAATCATTTGAATAAAAAAGGAAATCCGTGACGCCAATCAGGCGGTTGAAGGCAATCCATTCGATCAGGAACGGGCCTTCGTTTTTCACACAGGTTACCGCGGTGATGCGCATTACACCGCCCCCGATCTGACTATAGTCATTCGCATATTACTGCCCGCCCTTGATGCCGGTTGTCCCGGTCTAACGCGTGATTGTTGCCAATACATGTGACAGTTTGCGCCATTTAGGTCAATATTTGCCTAAACGTGAACAATCGACTGTTGCCTATAGGTTGGCGGTGCTTGACCCTGCGGCGTTCGCGTGGCCTGATCAGGCAAAACGGGGGCGAATAATGAGCGATATTCCTGAAACGATCGAAGCCACGCAGGCTTTGCTGGCGGCGCAGTCATATGTGTGTGACCGGCCCTTGGCAATCGTGGTTTTCCTTGCGCTCAAACTGGGGCGGCCATTGTTTCTGGAGGGCGAGGCCGGGGTCGGCAAAACCGAGATTGCCAAGGCGTTGGCGGCAGGTTTGGGGCGGCGATTGATCCGTCTGCAATGTTATGAGGGGCTGGACGCGGCCAGTGCCGTTTATGAGTGGAATTTTGCAGCTCAGATGGTGGCAATCCGCGCCGCTGAGGCTTCAGGCACCGGTGGGGAGGCGTTAAAGACACAGCTTTTTTCCGACGAGTTCCTGATCCGTCGCCCCTTGTTGGAAGCAATGAGCCCGCAAGAGGGCGGCGCGCCGGTGCTGCTGATTGACGAACTTGACCGCACCGATGAGCCCTTTGAGGCGTTTTTGCTTGAGGCTTTGTCGGATTTTCAGGTGACCATTCCCGAACTTGGTGCAATCAAGGCCCCCGAGCCGCCGATCGTCATCCTGACTTCCAACCGCACTCGCGAGGTGCATGATGCCCTTAAGCGGCGCTGTCTTTATCATTGGGTCGAGTATCCGTCATTTGCCCGCGAGATGGAAATCCTTGCCGCACGCGCGCCCGAGGCGTCAGAAAAACTGAGCCGCGAGGTTGTGGCGTTCGTACAAGCGTTGCGCCATGAGGACATTTTCAAACGCCCCGGCGTGGCCGAGACTATCGACTGGGCCAAATGCCTGCTGGCGCTTGACATGATCGAGCTTAGCCCGGATGTGATTGCCGACACTTTAGGCGCAATCTTGAAGTATCAAGACGACATAGCACGGCTTTCGGGCGGGGAAGCGGCGCGGATATTGAATGAGGCCAAACAAAGGCTTGCACCGTGAAACCGGCGCAAAATTCTTCAAAGAATTTTGGTAAGAAAATTCGAATTTTCTTGCCTGCCTTGCGGGGGGTGGACATTGCCTGAATATCCGGCCCTTGATCTGCCTGAAAACCCGCGTCTAACCGCCAATCTTACCCATTTCGCCCGTGCGTTAAGGGCCGCCGGGTTGCCGGTGGGTCCAGGCAAGGTGATCGAGGCGGCGCGGGCGGTGGCGGCCGCTGGGTTTTCTGAACGCCGCGACTTTTTCTGGGTACTGAACGCGGTTTTTGTTTCGCGCCCTGAACACAGGGCGGTATTTGCCCAGGTCTTTCGTCTGTTCTGGCGTGACCCGCGATATCTTGAACACATGATGGCAATGATGCTGCCTGCAATTCGTGGTGTGGCCGAAGAACGCGTGACCAAGCCTGCAGAAAAGCGCGCCGCCGGGGCGCTTTTGGATGGGGTGGAGCGTGATGCGCCGGATCTGCCGGAAGGTGAGGCGACGGAGCTTGAAATCGACGCTTCGCTGACAATGTCGGAACAAGAACGCCTGCGCAGCCTTGATTTTGAACAGATGGACATGGCTGAAATGGCCGAGGCGAAACGCATGCTGGCGCGGCTGGCTTTGCCGGTGCCGCCGCTGATCTCGCGCCGCTATCAGGCGACCCACAGGGGCCACAGCCCGGATTGGCGCCGAACCTTGCGTCAGGCGATGCGCTACGGTGGCGAAGTGCAGGATTTTGCCCGTAAAAACCACCGGATACGCTGGCCGAACCTTGTGGTCCTGTGTGACATTTCAGGGTCGATGTCGGCCTATAGTCGCGCGGTTTTGCATTTCCTGCATGCGGTTTCAAACCATAAAGGAGCGGGATGGGCGCGTGTTCATGGCTTTACCTTTGGCACGCGGCTGACAAATATCACCCGCCATCTGGCCACCCGTGATGTGGATGCAGCACTGGCCGCTGCCGGGGCCATGGCGCAAGACTGGGAAGGTGGCACACGCATCGGCGACTGCCTGCATGCCTTCAACCGCGACTGGTCGCGCAGGGTGTTGGGGCAGGGGGCGGTATTGATCGTCATCACGGACGGGTTGGAGCGCGGTGACCCGGTGCAACTGGCCCGGGAAATGCAGCGCCTGCACCTGTCCGCCCGTCATCTGATCTGGCTTAATCCGTTGCTGCGCTGGGATGAATTTGCCCCCAAAGCTGCCGGTATCCGCGCCATGTTGCCTCATGTGGATGCCTTTCGCGCAGGGCATAATATTGCTGCACTTGAAGGGCTGGCCGAGGCAATTTCACGCCCGGCTGATGCGGGCGAAAAGGCACGTTTGATGGCGATGCTTTGAAGTAGACCCGTTTGGCCGTGCATTTGGTTGGACGCCCGCACTTTTCCTCTCTTGCAACCACCGCGCCGCTGCGCCACCTTGGTTTTATGAGCGAGATAAACGACATTCCCGAAAAGGCACTGATCTGGCACCGTGACGGGCGCGGTGCGGTTTTGGCCACTGTAGTACAGACCTGGGGATCAGCTCCGCGCCCGGTCGGCAGCCAATTGGCGATCAGTGGCAAAGGCGAGATTGCCGGCTCGGTCTCGGGCGGTTGTGTCGAGGGCGCGGTGGTTGTCGAAGCGCAGGAAGCGCTGGGCGACGGGCGTTCGCGGGTTCTGGAATTTGGCGTTTCCGACGACGAGGCCTTTGCCGTCGGGCTGGCATGTGGAGGCAAAATCAGGGTGCTGGTTGAGCCGGTTGGGGCCGGATTGAGCGAGGAGATACTGACGCAGCTGGTCGAGGCACGAACAAAACGTATTCCGGTGGCCTATGTGGTTGATACGGGAAACTGGACGCGGGCAATTGTGGATACGGGATCATATCCCGAGCGTTTTCGCGCCGACAAGTCCGGCTTTGAAGCTGACGAGTTCACGTTTGTCGCCATTCACAACCCACCCCTGCGGATGATCGTGGTGGGGGCGGTCCATATCGCACAGGCCCTGATACCGATGGCACAACTGGCGGGGTATGATGTGACATTGATTGACCCGCGCGCGGCTTTCGCAACGCCCGAGCGATTTAAGGGGGTTCAGATTGAGGTCGATTACCCCGACGAGGTGCTGGCGGGTTTCGGGCTGGATGCGCGATCGGCCATGGTCACCCTTTCACACGACCCCAAAATTGATGATCCGGGGATCATCGCGGCCCTGCAATCAGACGTTTTTTATCTGGGCTGTCTTGGCTCAACCCGCACCCATGCCAAACGGGTGGCGCGACTGGAAACTGCGGGTTTCAAAGCTGATGCGATTGCGCGGATACATGCGCCTGTTGGGCTTGATCTCGGCTCGCGCACTCCGGCCGAGATTGCCCTTTCGGTGATGGCTGAGATTACCCAAAGCCTCAGGCGCGGCTGATGCGGTTTGGCCCGGTACCTTTGCTCGATGCGAAAGGCGCGGTGCTGGCGCATTCAGTGGCCATAAAGGGCGGTCGGCTGCGCAAAGGAATTGTCCTAACAGCCAAACATTTGGAGACTCTTGCCGAAGCGGGGGTGCAAAAGGTCACGGTGGCGCGGCTTGAGCCGGGCGATGTGGGCGAAGATGCGGCCGCGACCCGGTTGGCGACAGCCTTGAAGGGCGCGGGGCTTCGCGCCTCAAAGGCTTCGACCGGGCGGGTAAATCTATACGCTGAGGCTGCTGGTATTTTGCAGGTTGATCGAAGCGCTGTGAATGCGCTTAACCAAGTTGAGCCGATGATCACCTTGGCAACCTTGCCACAGTGGCGACGGGTGGAGGCGGGCGGTCTGGTGGCGACGGTCAAGATCATATCCTATGCAGTGCCAGAGGTGGGATTGAAGCAGGCATGCAAGGCTGCTTTGGGTGCCGTCCGGCTTCGCCAGCCCGTATTCTCCAAGGTGTCGCTGGTTCAAACAATGGTGGGCGAGGGGGACGGTGAAAAGGGGCGCCGCGCGCTTGTCACCAGACTTGAGCGTTTGGGCGTAGAGCTTGTGTCCCACGATCTTGTGCCCCACGAGATCGAGGCTTGCAGCCGAGGGCTGAGCCGGGCTGGAGGCGAGGTTTTATTTGTCCTGACTGGGTCTGCGACCTCTGACATTCACGACATCGCACCCGAAGCTTTGCGCGCGGCAGGGGGCAAGGTCACCCATTTTGGTATGCCGGTAGATCCCGGTAACCTGTTGTTTATTGGTGAGTTAAACGGCAAACCAGTGATCGGCCTGCCGGGTTGCGCGCGATCGCCTGCGTTAAACGGGGCCGATTGGGTGATGGAACGTATTTTGTGTGGTGTTCCGATTGGTGGCGAGGATATTGCCGCGATGGGCGTGGGTGGATTGCTGAAAGAAATGCCGTCGCGTCCTTACCCCCGCGAGGGATAGCGTGAGGTAGCGCTATCAAAATGAGTGGCTTCGCCACGCTGGTTTCTGATTGGTGCCAAACCCGAATCTTGCATTTTTACTGCGACATTCTGGCAGGATTTCTATTCCCTTAAGGCCAAAGTCGTGTTTAACTTGATGAAAACAAGAAAAGACAAAAGAAAAGACATGGGAGAAAAATATGACACAGGTCTCAATGACCGTGAACGGCAAGGCTGTTTCGGTCGAAGCTGAAGGAAACACCCTTTTATCGACATTTCTGCGTGAGGGGCTGGGGATGACCGGCACTCATGTTGGCTGTGACACCAGCCAGTGTGGCGTTTGCGTGGTGCATGTGAACGGCCGCCCGGTGAAAAGCTGCAATATGTTTGCTGCCGAGGCCGAGGGCGCTGAAGTTGCCACGATCGAGGGGATGGCGAACGAAGATGGCTCTCTAGGTGTCATTCAGCAGGCGTTTCAGGACAATCACGGGCTGCAATGCGGGTTTTGCACACCAGGCATGGTGATGTCGGCGGCCGCGCTTTTAGCCGAAAACCCAAAACCCAGCGAGGCCGAGATCCGCGCCTATCTCAGCGGTAACCTGTGTCGCTGTACGGGGTATCACAATATTATCAAATCAATTCTGGCAGCGTCCGGACAAGAGATGAAGGTGGCAGCAGAATGAAGCATTTTCCTATACTCCACGTCGCAGCATTGTCGCTTTTGTTACCGTTCACCGCATCGCAGGGTCTGGCCGAGGGTTGGTCGGTATATGACCTTGGCGAAATGGCTGATCGCGAAACCTGTAAGAGCAAGGCGCGCAATGTCATCAACTCCTATATCTTCAAATACGGCGGGGGCAATACGTCCGAGGCCAGCTGGTCAGTGTACGGCTATGACCTGGAGCCGGGAGATCAGGATGCGGTCATTATGTGTCCGTGGGTTCCCGGCGGCGGGGTCATGGCCATTTTGAATGTGCACGGGGAAACCAGTGATGAACAACGTATCTTTACTGCCGATACGATTGATCTGTTCTGGAACAAATAATGCGCAACCGGCCTGTCAGGCCATGGATTAGCGCAAAAAGGGAGGATTACACATGCCAGCAGACGGCACAGCAAACGGCGGCATAGGAGCTGCAACCAAGCGGCGCGAGGATGTCCGGTTTTTAACCGGCAAGGGAAATTATACCGACGACATCAATATGCGCGGACAGGCCTATGTGGTTTTCGTGCGTTCTCAGGTCGCCCACGGCGTCTTGAACGGCGTTGATACCGCAGACGCGTCCGCAATGCCCGGTGTAATCCGGGTATTCACCGGCGCAGATTTCGCCGAGGTGGGCGGGGTGCCCTGTGGCTGGTGTGTTACCGACAAGCATGGTGAACCGATGCAGGAACCCAAGCACCCGGTGCTGGCCGAGGGCAAGGTGCGCTATGTCGGCGATGCCATTGCTGCTGTGGTTGCCGAAACCGAAAGCCAGGCACGCGATGCGGCCGAGGCGGTCGCTGTTGACATCGAAGAATTGCCCGCCGTGGTTGATATGAAGGCAGCTTTGGTTGAAGGCAGCACCAAGGTGCACGACGATTTAGGCTCAAACCTTTGTTATGACTGGGGTTTTGTTGAAGAGAACAAGGATGCGGTTGAGCAGGCGATGTTCAGTGCGGCCCATGTGACGACGCTGGAGCTGGTCAATAACCGGCTGATTGCCAATGCGCTGGAGCCTCGGGTTGCGATTGGTGACTATAATTCTGCGGCTGGTGATTCGACGCTTTATACAACCAGCCAGAACCCGCATGTGATCCGCCTGTTGATGGGCGCGTTTGTGCTGGGCATTCCCGAACATAAGCTGCGCGTCGTTGCCCCGGATGTGGGCGGTGGATTTGGCTCGAAGATCTTCCACTATGCGGAAGAGGCTTTTTGCACCTTTGCCGCGAAGGCGTTGAATATGCCGGTGAAATGGACCGCGCAACGTTCAGAAAGCTTTATCACTGATGCGCATGGGCGTGACCATGTGACCAAGATTGAACTGGCCTTGGACGAGGATAACAATTTCACCGCCGTGCGCACCGAAACTTACGCCAATATGGGGGCCTACCTTTCGACCTTCGCGCCAAGTGTGCCGACATGGCTGCACGGCACATTGATGGCCGGGAACTATAAGACCCCGGTGATTTATGTGAACGTCAAGGCGGTCTTCACCAACACGGTGCCGGTCGATGCTTACCGCGGTGCCGGGCGACCCGAGGCCAGTTTCCAGTTGGAACGTGTCATCGACAAGGCAGCGCGCGAACTGGGCGTTGATCCCATTGCGCTTAGGCGCCACAACTTCATTACCGAGTTTCCTTATGCGACCCCGGTGGCGGTGGAATATGACACCGGTGACTATAACGCCACCATGGATAAGCTTGAGGAGATCGGTGATCTTTCGGGCTTTGAGGCGCGCCGCGCCGCCAGTGCCGAAAAGGGGCTTTTGCGCGGGCTTGGGGTCAATTGCTACATTGAAGCCTGCGGTATTGCGCCTTCTAGCCTTGTTGGCCAATTGGGCGCGCGCGCCGGACTTTATGAAAGCGCGACCGTAAGGGTCAACGCCACCGGCGGTCTGGTGGTAATGACCGGCAGCCATAGTCACGGGCAAGGTCACGAAACCGCCTTTCCACAAGTGGTGGCCGATATGATCGGGATTGATGCAAGCATGGTCGAGATCGTGCACGGCGATACTGCCAATACACCGATGGGCATGGGGACTTACGGGTCCCGGTCCCTGGCGGTAGGCGGAAGTGCGATGGTCAAAGCGACCGAGAAGATCATTGCCAAGGCCAAAAAAATAGCGGCCCACCTGATGGAGGCCGCCGATAGTGATATTGAGCTCAAGGATGGTCAGTTCAGTGTTGCCGGCACCGACAAATCTGTGGCCTGGGGCGATGTTACCCTGGCTGCTTATGTGCCGCATAATTACCCGCTGGAAGAGATAGAGCCGGGGCTGGAGGAAACCGCGTTTTACGACCCGGCCAATTTCACCTATCCCGCCGGTGCCTATGCCTGCGAGGTCGAAGTTGATCCCGAGACCGGTAAGGTCAGTATCGCCAGCTTTGCGGCGGCAGATGACTTTGGCAATATTGTCAATCCGATGATCGTTGACGGTCAGGTGCATGGCGGCATAGGTCAGGGTATCGGTCAGGCGCTGCTGGAACACGCGGTTTATGACGAGGATGGCCAGTTGCTAAGCGGCTCTTTCATGGATTATGCCATGCCGCGTGCTGATGATGTGCCGTTTTATACCGTTGATCATTCCTGTCAGACACCGTGTACGCATAACCCCCTGGGGGTGAAAGGCTGCGGCGAAGCAGGTGCAATTGGCAGCCCGCCGGCGGTGGTCAATGCCGTTGTCGACGCGCTGCAAAGGGCAGGCCACGACATCACCCATATCGACATGCCACTTTCGCCATCGCGCGTTTGGTCAGCAATTAATTCCTGAGGAGGACGAGACATGTATGCATTCGACATAAAACGGCCTTCCAAGCTGAAAAAAGCCAGGAAGATATTGAAGAAAAATGAAGGCGCGCAGGTTTTGGGCGGTGGTCAAACCCTGATCCCAACCCTGAAACAACGTCTTGCTGCACCTTCGGCGCTGGTCTCATTGGCCCGGATTGACGAGCTGAAAGGCATCAGGCAAAAAGGTGACGAGTTGATCATCGGTGCCGCTTCAACACACGAGGAAGTGGCGGCAGATGGCACCATCGCGGCGCTTTCTTCGCTTGCCGGTGGCATTGGAGATCCGGCCGTGCGCGCTCGTGGAACCATTGGCGGCTCGCTTGCCAATAATGATCCGTCGGCCTGTTATCCGGCAGCGGCTTTGGGGCTTTGTGCCACCATTGTCACCAACAAGCGCAAGATCTCGGCAGATGAGTTTTTCACGGGGCTGTTCGAGACAGCTTTGCGCGACGGTGAAATCATCAAAGCCGTAAACTTCCCGATACCAGAAGCTGCGGCCTACGAAAAGTTTGACCAGCCCGCCAGCCGCTTTGCGCTGGTAGGTGTCTTTGTCTCGCAATGCAAAGGCGATGTACGGGTAGCGGTAACCGGAGCTTCGGAAGACGGAGTATTTCGCTGGGCTGACGCCGAAGCGGCGCTGGCCGAAAACTTCAACCCAGCCGCACTTGAAGGGCTTTCTGTCGATCCCGCAGGGATGATCGCCGACATACATGGCAGCCCGGAATACCGGGCGCATCTGATTGGCGTGATGGCCAAAAGGGCAGTGGCCGCAGCGGGCTGAAGCTTGGCTGTGATCGCTGATATCTGGGGCAGCTTTCGTCGGTTGCCCCTTTGGGTGCAGGTCTGGGTGGCGTTGATACTGGTGCCGGTGAATTTGGCGTCGCTTGCATTTGTGGGGCTTGCAGACGGGCGATGGGTCGCGTTGTTTGCGGTTGGTGGGATGCTACCAAATGTTGCCATCATGATCCGAGAGCGTGGGTTATCAAAAGCCATGGCGCTGCCTCATCTGGTGATTTGGATTCCATTGGTCGGAGTGGTCGCGTGGATCTTGCTGATGTATCGGTTATTTGGATCGGAGCCTTCCACCAATTTCATGACATTTCTCATGTTGCTCTTGGTAACCGATTTGATCTCACTTGGCTTTGATGTTCCGGACGCTTGGAAATGGTGGAAAGGGTCGCGCGATATCGCCTGAGCGCTTGTCCAAAACAAAAGCCCCCGCGAAATGCAGGGGCTTTCAGTTTCACTGATCGCTTTAGGCCGGGGCCAAGGATTTTCGAAAATCCTTGCGTAAGCGCTTTCGAAAGCGCCTCCTCCCCCCTTTGACCTATTTCGCTCTCGGCGAAAATGGGATTTTCACCTGTCGCAATAGATTTTCAAATGAAAATCTATTTTGGAAGTGGCCCGATCATCATGATCATCTGGCGGCCTTCCATCTTGGGCATGCTTTCGACCTTGCCGATCTCTTTGGTGTCTTCCGCCACCCGTTCCAGCAATTCGCGGCCCAGATTCTGGTGCGCCATTTCGCGGCCACGAAAGCGCAAGGTTACCTTGACCTTGTCGCCATTGCCCAAAAACTTGACCACGTTGCGCATTTTGACGTCATAATCATGTACATCGGTATTGGGGCGGAATTTGACTTCCTTAACCTCGATGATCTTTTGCTTTTTGCGCGCCTCGCTCTCACGTTTCTGCTGTTCATATTTGAACTTGCCGAAATCCATGATCTTACAAACGGGCGGATTGGCATTGGGCGAGATCTCGACCAGGTCAAGCCCGGCCTCGTCGGCCAGTTCCATGCCGCGCGCAGGGCTGACAACGCCAACATTGTCTCCATCTGCTCCAATAAGCCGAATTTCGGGGGACGTGATGCGTCCATTGACGCGTGGCCCCGTATCGCGTTGCGGCGGGGCGTTGTGTGGTCTGCGGGCTATAACAAAGTTCCTTATTCAGTTTGCATGCACATTGGAGCGGAAGTTAAAGGCAGGTTTGCGCGCTTTCAAGCCAATAGTTGCGTTTTTGGGCCAGGAATGGTCAAAGTCCCCTTGCAAACCGACCGGCCATAGCGCATGGCCAGAATTATCGATGCGGGTAGTTCCCCGCGAATTACCAAGGTGAGGATGTCATCATGAAAAAGGGTGTAGCAATTCTTCTGTTGCTGGCTGCAACAGCATTTGCGGGATACACGTGGTATTCCAACAATCAGGCGATGCTGGCGCAAGAGGCGGCAACCGCTGCCGCCGCTGCTGAAGCCGCCGCCGCCGAGGCTGCGGAAGCTGCTGCCGCGGAAGCCGCCGCTGCTGAAGCCGCCGCCGCTGAGGCCGCAGAAGCTGCTGCCGCAGAAGCCGCCGCTGCCGAAGCCGCCGCCGCCGAGGCTGCAGAAGCTGCTGCCGTGGAAGCCGCCGCTGCTGAAGCCGCTGCCGCCGAGGCTGCTGAAGCCGCCGCCGCGGAAGCCGCCGCTGCTGAAGCCGCC
>JAAEUB010000143.1 GCA_024227755.1 Paracoccaceae bacterium
GGCGGAGGCGGTCGCGGATGGCGCTGCCAAGTCCGGTGGCTGGGTAGTTTCGTGCCAGGATGAGGTTGTGGGTGGCGGTGTCCAGCAACCGCATGGTACTGAATAGGTTTTGGGCAACTTTTTTCAGTTTGTGACATGAGGCGACAGTCCCAATGGATAATTTCTGGTCTGCAAAATAGGGTTCGTCTTCTATGGCGAGCATGAGGGCAACACGGCCGTTTCGCATTTCACGAACGGCCGTTTCGCGCATCGCTTGCCTGACTGCATCGTCGGGGCCATCAAATAGCCACAATTCGGTGTCTGGGGCGTAATGGCGGTCTAGCATACCGGGGGACGGGATGGTTTTGGGCGTTGTTGGTTGATCGGGGGTAGTGATGTGGGGCAGAACGGCCGTTAACGCCTCTGCCGTCACGCCGCCGGGGCGCAAAATACGCGGTACGTCGCCTGTCACATCCAGCACCGTCGATTCGATGCCAATGGAAGTGGCGCCGCCATCTAAAATCATTTCGATGCGTCCGGCCAAATCTGCCCAGACGTGCTGGGCGGTGGTGGGGCTGGTGTGGCTGAATCGGTTGGCGCTGGGGGCGGCAATGGGCGTACCAGCCATCCGAATCAGCGCTTGTGCCAGTGGATGATTTGGGCAACGGACAGCAACGGTGGGGCCATCGGCAGTCAC